>CAYQRR010000301.1:0-3737 GCA_964419635.1 uncultured Chitinophaga sp.
CTACGTCCCACACATAAAATTTACCTTCATGTCCTTCGCTATCAGCATCTATAGCAGAATAAAATGCTCCACTACTATCGGTCATTTCCCGAAGCATCCAGTCGAATGTTTCATTTATGACTTCGCGGTACACCGGATGTCTCGAGGTTTGAAAGGCCTTCGCATACAAGGACAGCAATTGCGCATTATCGTAAAGCATTTTTTCAAAGTGGGGTATTTCCCAGTATTCATCTACACTATATCGGGCAAATCCGCCACCTACGTGGTCGTAAATGCCACCTGCGTGCATCCGTTGTAGGGTGATTTCCAGCGCATCAAGAGCCCGTTGATTTTCCGAATAGAAGTGATGTGCGAGCAGATATTCACAGATTACCGGCATGGGAAATTTAGGTGCTCCGCGCCTGCCACCGTATTCATAATCCCACAATGCAGCTACCTTTTGAAATATGGCTGGGTGATTCAACGATACCGTATCTTTTACATCAACTTCTATCAAATCCATGGCACGAATGCTGGCTGTTATTTGCCCAGCTCTTTCCAGAGCTTCCTCCGGTTTTTGCTTCCAATAATTTTTAAAAAACTGCAGCACCTCTATCCACTTCATTTTTGGAAAATAGGTTCCTGCGTAAATAGGCCTGCCATCGGGCAAGGTGATAGCATTTAAAGGCCATCCGCCTTGCCCGGATATTAATTGACAGGCATCCATATAAATTTGGTCTACGTCCGGACGTTCCTCTCGGTCCACTTTAATACTTATGAAAGCATCGTTCATGATTTCCGCGACTGCCGGTGCTTCAAAGCTTTCGTGCTCCATCACATGACACCAATGGCAGGCCGAATAACCCACCGACACAATTACGAGCTTGTTTTCGTCTTGCGCTTTTTTCCAGGCAGCAGCATTCCAGGCATGCCACCATACGGGATTCTGTGCGTGTTGCAACAGATATGGACTTGTCTCGTTAATCAGCTGATTAGACATAACTGGTAGTGATGCTTACTCGCAGCTTTTTTTGATGGCTCGTGTTGCAGCAGTGTAGCCCATTTCCGATGATGTGGATAAATCCAAGCATCCTTCCAGCAATTCATTGTTGGCAATTTTGGCAAGCCCTCTGTAGTAGTAGGCAGATGGGTCGGTGTTCTCAAATATCAGATAACGAGTAAAGTCATCAATGGCAGCGGTGTAGTTATGATTTAATACATACACTTCGCCACGTGCTTTATAAGCGTAGTGATAGGAGCGGTTTATTTTTACTACTTGGTCATAGTCAGCAATAGATTTGTCAAATTGCTTGTAGTCTCTTTCAATCGCGGCTCGCTCCATATACGCGCTTACTTCGTAGGGGTTCAGTTGAATAGCCTTTGTAAAAGAATTGAGCGCATCGCCTTTCCGTTTTATTTTCAGATACAGTTCGCCCATTCTGTAGTGTAACTTACTTTGGCCTGAATCAATATTCTGACATTTTTGATACTGTTTCAATGCATTGGAGGTAGAGCCAAAAAGGGCATTCATTTCTGCCATGGCAAACCAAGCATCATAATACGTTGGCGATAGCTCAACACTCTTTTCCAGATACTGCTCCGCGTTTCTGAAATTCTTTTCGCTCATAGCCTTTTGCGCGCGTTTATAGAAGAATACGGCTTTTATTCTTTTCACAGAATCGCTTGCAGCTAAAGCCATATCACCCACCGATAGTTTTTTTACCACAACAGGAATTGAATCTGTAACTCTGTTATTTTGAATGTTAACCACCGTGTCGGTAGCGGGGACAATAAAAGCTGTTGCGAGATTTAAAGGTGTTTTGGTCAAGGCTTTAGCGGTATCCAATTTTAATACGGCTATCGGCTGAACACTTGGCACCGTATCTGTTTTTTGGATTATAGATTTTGACGATGCTTCGGTAGGAGTAGAGGTGTCTTTTACAACCAGGACCGGTTCGGGCTTTGGTGCACGAATAGGTTTTATTACAACCGAATCCAAGGTGTTCGGGATTCTGATTTTTAGGGAAAGGGTAGTATCTTTTAACAGGACGATCGGATTGCTGGCAGAGGTGTCCATAATCGGATTTACCGCTCGTGCAGTGTCCCAATATTTACCTCGAACATAGGTGGGTTGCTCTATTTTTTTCTTTTCGGGTTCCGGTTTCATTTTACCGGCAGTGGGTCCCAGGTCATAAATGATGATGGTGTCTACGGGATAGTATTGCTTAAACTTCTTGTTTTTCTTTTCAGCGCGGATGATCTCTACTCTCGAAGCATCATCTTTTACAATTTCATCTTCATTAACTTTTACTTCCGCCACTTCGGTGGTTACTCCGGCTGAAGTAGTTGTCGTTTGGTACACGATGGTGTCTGCTCCGGATATCAGGGTATCGTTCTTAATGATAGGAACAATCTCTGGAACAGGCACCGGAGGGTTAATAATGGCTTGTAGTTTTTCTTTTTCGGAGCGCATTTGTACAATCTCATTCGATAAGCTATCGTTAAGGCGGACCAGGTAGGGTAGAAGCAACACTTTATCGCGCGAACGCTTCATACGCTGTAGCATCACCTGTATGTTTTTTTCATCCACTGCTGCGCCATCATCTTTTTTATTCAGCGTATCCATACTGGCTTTCACTCCCTCCAGCATGGCCTCGTTTAATTCCAACATAGCATCCAGGAGCATTAGCTGGTTGCTCGCCTCTTCTACCGACACGCTTGGTGGAGCAATTAATTCCTGCACAGGTGGAACGGGATTTAATGATGCGAGTTGAGCACTATCCGGCTCAATAGATTTGTGAATGATAACCTTCTCCGCTTCGTAAACATACCCTTTGGGGTATACCGGAATTTTTATTCGCTGTCCCGGTACAAGGTCTTGTTGCACATTACGTAGTTTGTTCAGTTTTACAATAATGTTTGGGTCTACTTGCAGGCGTCCGGCTACCACATTTACTTTCTCCTGTTTCTTTACATCATACTTCCCTATTTTGTACGGAATAGAGTCAGATTGAGCAAAACCGGTATTCGAGCAAAGCATCAAAAGAAGCACAAGAGGATACAAGGCGTGTTTCATCGTATAACGAATGTATTTATTGGTAAGACATACTTAAGTGATACATTCCACAGAAGGTTGGGGATTGTCTTTATAAATAGGAATCGGAGAACCTGCTGCCTTATCATATTTTTTAGAATTTTGCCCCATGATCATTTCTATAGTAGTAGCTGTATCCGGCAACCATGCCATTGGCAAAGAAGGCGATTTATTGTGGCACTTGCCAAAAGACATGAAACGCTTTAAAGATATTACCTATGGACATCATGTGCTAATGGGACGCAAAACGTATGAAAGTATCCCGGAAAGATTCAGACCTCTACCGGGTAGAATCAATATTGTGGTTTCTCGTAGCCGGTCATATGCAGCTCCGGGCTGCAAAGTGGTAAATACCCTGGAGGAAGGAGTTCTGTTTGCTAAAGAAAATGGGGAACAGGAATTGATGGTGATTGGTGGGGCTGAAATTTACAGGCAAGCACTCGGTAATTGCAACCGTGTCTATCTGTCCTTGGTTGATGCCGAATTTGCCGAGGCCGATGCCTTTTTCCCAGCTTTAGAAGCTGATTCTTGGCTTAAAGTTGCGGAGGAAAAGGTCCTTGCCGATGAGAAAAACAAATACGATATCTACTTTCAAATATTGGAACGGAAGCCCTTAGCTTGAGTTTTTGAAAATATTTGACTGCTTTTTAATGATTTTTTAGCA
>CAYQRR010000302.1:0-3728 GCA_964419635.1 uncultured Chitinophaga sp.
GGTAGCTCAGTCGGTAGAGCAGAGGACTGAAAATCCTCGTGTCGGGGGTTCAATTCCCTCCCTGACCACCATTTTTGACACCACGAAACTCACCTAAGCCGCTGAAACGATTCCACTTTGAATTTCGATTGCTTGCATTCATGGTTCCGTGGTTCAACGAGGAATCAGGGGTTTAGGGGGAGAGATATGACAATAAAAAATATTCGATATTCATGCGGCAAAAGTTCAACCGACTCCAAATTACTTATATTTAAACTTAACGTAACTACGAACGAAATCTCTGATATGTGGTTCTATGAGGGGCCTGTTGATCCAAAAACAGGTGAGTTCTTTGAAAATCAAATTAAGAAAACAAAAATTACTACTTTCAGTCAAATTCAAGAGCATGTTAGTGGTATTAAGTTAAAAGTAGAAAGCGATTATTCTTTAACTAATCCGAAATTTGTTTATGAAAATCAAACGCATTAACTGAATAAATAAATTTAGGGTCTACGCCAAAGACTGGGGCAGTCGAACTTTTGTTAGCCACAATAGGCTTTTACTCGGATACGAAAATTATTAATATTTCTCATTCCGTAGGCTCTGTTCAATATCTCATCCATCCTCCTATGTAAACCCTCCGTAATCGAATTTGTTTTTGAAAATCTCCACATCCGTACTATTTCTTTTTGCCAATCAAACAACGTTTCCCCCAACGTAACTAATGGTTGTAGTCTCGCCTCTCGTAGCTGCTGTACCATTTGTAAATACCTCTCCACTAATGGCACCGCTTGTCCGCGGTTGCTAACCCTCGATAAAATCAATCTCATCAATTTTTGTTTAAAATCATAGACCTCTTTTAAAATCGGATTCTCATCTAAATACCTCATCAACCGCTCCTTTACCCCTGGCCTAAACTTACTCCACTCATGACGCCTCATCATCGATATTAATCCCATACTTTTTCTCCCCATCGGATCTATCAATGACCACGTTTTTAAAAAATGATTATTGATAAGCCTCACAACATGGAACCTGTCTGCTACAACAAGTGCGTTTTTAAAATATTTATGCGCAATATTTCGAAACGTGGGACTCAAATCCATCAGGATTACTTTGCAGTTAGATCGATCAGGTATCTTCAGCACAAAGTCCTTGATGGAGGCCTCTGAGCGGCCCGGAGTAATGTCATAAATCTTATGAGTTTTAAGATTTGCAAACGTCGTAATGTATCCCACTTTTTTAGTAAAATGTTTTTCATCAATACCAAGTACTTTTGGACAACTCGCATTTTTAGTTTTGTTGTTTTGGAGTTGTAAATACTTGTGGTAATACCTCTCTACAGTTGCTTCACCAACAGATAAATCTCTAGCCGTAGTTCGTTTACTGCTGCCGCTGTGATGACGAAGCCCCACTTGCTCTTTAAACGGCTCAGTGACTCGTTGGTGTTTGTTAATGCCGTTAAACCTTTGATTGAAATAGCGTTTACAATCATAGCACTGGAATTTGTAGGTACGCATGATGAGCACGGAGTTATTAGTGCCAATGGTGTGGTGCTTAAAGACTCTTAAAAAACTATCCTTTTTACGAAGTCGAGTACAGAAACAATGAGGGCATTGTCTTTTACCGGTATATTCTGCTTCAATTTCAACCGTTCTATGACCTCTGTAGGAAATGATTTTAAAGTCAGGTAAACCAATGATAGGTTCGTGTACTGGGGGCATTTGGGCGTCCTTTCGTTATCTTAGTTGTGGTTAACCAAGTATAACAAAAGTCCTGACTGCCCCCGTTATTGATGTAGACCCGTTTTTAGTTAATCAGTTGTTGGGATAGGCTGACCCTTCAATGGCACTTCTAAAACCATCTCTAGCAGACTTAGAAGATTGTAGCCACAATGCACCCCCATCTGGAGAGGTGGAATTAAAAATTGGGCGATTGTCATTCCAGTACATAATGGCCTGTATGCGAGGCATTTTTTGATATATCGAATTTGGATTGTTGACGTCGAGAGCTTCGTTAATCCAAAGCCCCTTGGCAGTTCCTGTTGGGTCCTGCGCTGAACTCTGTTCAGTACTGCCCATTTCAACCAATGAAATTGGTTTGATTGAGGTCAGCGCGACGATTTCACTGTAAATACCAAGAGCATGCTCAGAGCAACTCTTCCATACACCATCACCACTTCCAACTAGGTTATTGTAGCATTCGATGCCGATCCAGTCGACATAGTCATCACCGGGGTAGATACTGGCCACAGAAATTGAATTGTTTCCGCCAAAAGCTTGCGAGGGCCATGACAGCACAGACCAAACCCATCTGACATTAGCCACGCCCTTTAAGCGAAACCTCTGCACAATGTGCTGCCATGCCTTTTTAGCATCTGCAGGTCGATTTAGAAACGTACCTCTTACCTTCAATTGCGCTTGCCATGGAACAGCGAAGTTATCGCACTCATGACCGGCAATTAAACTCGTACTGGCATTGAGTTCGTGCATTGTTCTAAGAAGAATTGGTTGACCCCAAGCTTTGATTTGATCAGCCCAGGTATCGATATACGAATCAAACTTGCCCGCGGCTACTTGTTTTAAGCTAAATCGCGAGAGGTTATCAACAAATGCTTGCGGGTTTTTTGGGTCGCAGTCGACTTGAATGGCGGGGGACCATAATAAAATTGGAGTTGATCCAGAGTTAGAAATATCGGTGGCCCAATTGTGGTTAGGGTCGCCATTTATTGAGCTATTCAACAGAGTGTTGAAATTGCTCCAACTTGCATCAGGATTCCACCAAATGTTCTGGCCGACCAAGTTGGGAGTTTTTGTAAGTCCCAAGTCACTTTTAAAGTTTTTCACCAAATCTAGGCTTTGTGAAGGATTGGAGATTCCATATAACCAAGTGCCCCAGGTTAAATTCGGATGGGTGTTTGTTATAGGGTTAAAGTCTGACGTTGAAGAGTTTGAGGGCCATATCTGTTTGCCTGATGAATCTCGAATGCTTACGTAAGGATAGTATTTAGAGGCGATCATTGAATACCCACGACCAGAAGTCCCCGATGACCAAATTCGTTTTGCAATTGGTTTCTGTGTGCTGCCTTGAAGTTGGAAGCTAACTAAATTCCCGTCAGCTTGAAAAGTAGTAATGACTTGAAATACCGATGTCTGGTTGGTGACTTTGCCGCCGCTCCACCAGACAGGTCGAGTGATTCCGGGGCCAGCATAGATGACGAAATTTCCATCGCCCTGTAAAATAAGCTCGGAGCCATCAAGCGCCTCCACGTTATCTTGCACGAAGGTCACTCCCTTTGGATAAAAACGGGTGGACCCGCTGTAATCAGTGAACCTTAGGAATGGTGGTGAATTTGAAATTAAAAGGAAGTGCGCACCGATTGTTCCTGAAAAATATTTGCGTATGTTTTGGTTATCTCGTATTACAAAATTTCCATCGCCTTGAAAGGTCGCTGTGCATTGACCCGTGCATGTGCTGATAGATTTTACCCAAACAGCAGACCAACTAGAGTTATACAAAACTAAAGAACCATCCATTTGAAATTGAAAGTGCATATCGGCGACATCTACGCGTTCTCCCTGCACCATGGAGAAGCTACCTGCCACTAAAGATTCTTCGGGGCCAGCGACTCCCTCAAGTTTTGATTCTTGTAATGAGGAGGCTGTATTGACGTGAGGTTGTGCGTTTGCATTTAAATTTGTACTATCAGCAGATTTATAATTCGAACAATTTTGAAAACCAATGAAGCA
>CAYQRR010000303.1:0-3726 GCA_964419635.1 uncultured Chitinophaga sp.
GCTGTACGAAACATTCTGATGAGAAATGTGGATTTTCGGTTGGCTCTGTGGTACGGAGTGCCCTCTCTGTTTTCGGTATATGCAATGCGCAGATTTATTATGCCCGCTGTGCCGGATATAATTTATAGTGGACCTGCCTTTACGCTCGATAAAAATCACCTCATCCTCTTTTTTTTGAGTGCGGTGATGTTGTTGGTTGGACGAAAAATGATTCAAGAGGAGCGAAAGGAAACGCTTGTTTCCACCGGTGCTGTTGATTACAAACGTATGATTTTGTATTCGCTTTTGATTGGTTCCTTCCTGGGCATGGTTGGTGCCGGTGGTGGGTTTTTGATGACCCCGGTGCTTATTTACTTCGGCCGGCTGAAAATGAAAAAAGCGGTGGGCACCTCTTTGTTTTTGGTTTCTTGCAATTCGTTTATTGGCTTTCTGGGAGATTTGGGCGGTAATTATCCCATGAACTGGAGTTTGCTTCTGTCTTTTTCCGGATTTTCGGTAGCCGGAGTTTTTGCCGGTGTTTACCTCGCTAACTTTGTAGATGAATCCCGATTGAAAAAAGCGTTCGGCTGGTTTATGCTGGTGTTAGCCGCAACTATAGTAATAAAAGAAGGTCTACGGTAAACGATTAGTCTTCGCTAGAGCTCTTGAATCCTTTCATAACGCCCCTTACGCTTTCGCGTATAAACGATACGATCTCATCTTTTTCGGGGCTGTCGGGTATATCGGCCTCTATGAGTTTGAGTGCTGTGCTGGTATTAAACCCACGGATGTAAAGTGTGCGATACACATCTAGTATCTGATTGATTTGCTCCGTTGTGTATCCTCTTCTTCTTAGTCCCACTGAATTTACTCCTGCATAAGTGGTTGGGTGCCTTGCAGCTCGCACGAATGGTGGTATATCTTTATTCACCAGGCATCCGCCACTTACTATGACATGCCGACCAATTTTTACAAACTGCTGAAAATTAGTTGAGCCGCCTAATACTGTAAAATCACCTACCTCTACATGGCCGGCCAGATTGGCATTGTTGGCCAACACACAATTATTACCAATTACACAATCATGTGCAATGTGAACATAGGCCATTAAAAGGGTATTGTTTCCAATCACCGTTTTCATCGCTGCTTCCGTACCCTTATTCACGGTTACATATTCGCGTATGGTTACATTATCGCCAATGCTAACGGTAGATTTTTCTCCTTTATACTTCAGATCTTGTGGGATGGCTGAAATAACAGCTCCCGGAAATATTTTGCAGTTTTTCCCGATTCGAGCGCCTTCCATAATGGTTACATGCGGACCAATCCAAGTTCCTTCCCCAATCACTACATCTTTTGAAATGGTCACAAAAGGTTCTATCACCACATTATCAGCAATTTCTGCATTGGGATGTATGAAGGAAAAGGGTTGGTTCATATTCGTTTAGCGGGTTTGCTTTTTTAGAGGGCAGTTTAGAATGTAGTGGTTTCTTTCCAGCTAGTAAATAAACTAATTAAGCATTTACTTGCCTTCTTTTCTTTGAATTTTCGCCATCAATTCTGCTTCGCTTACCAAACGATTGCCTACATAAGCGGAGCCTTTCATTTCTATAATGCCTCTGCGGATGGGTGATAGCAGTTCCAACTTAAAGAGTACTGTATCTCCAGGAACGACCAGTTGCTTGAATTTTACTTTGTCAATTTTGATAAAATAGGTGTCGTAATTTTGAGGGTCGGGCACCTGGCTTAGGACCAAAATACCTCCGGTCTGGGCCATGGCTTCCAGTTGCAAAACGCCAGGCATCACAGGGTTACCCGGAAAATGTCCCCTGAAAAAGTCTTCATTAAAAGTAACTGCTTTTACACCTACCACTTCTTCGGGCGACAGGGAAATTATTTTGTCTACAAGAAGAAATGGGTACCGGTGTGGTAATATCTTTTCTATGCCCACCGCATCGTAAACCGGAGGTTTGTTGGGGTCATATTCCGGAGCAGGATCTTTCATGCGTTCCTGCTTAATGTGTTGTTTCAAAATTTTGGCAAACTCAACGTTGTGTTTATGGCCGGGTTTCGTGGCAATAATGTTGGCGTTGATAGGTGTACCTACCAAGCCTAGGTCGCCTACCACATCCAGTAGTTTGTGGCGGGCAGGTTCGTTGTGGTGATGTAGCTTGATATTATTCAATATGCCCTCTTCCACTACCTTAATGTCGGGCTTGTTGAATAGTTCGGCAAGTTTTAGCCGCTCCTCCTCCGATATTGGTTTATCTACTACAATAATGGCATTATTTAAATCGCCACCACGAATTAGCCCGGCTGCATACAACATTTCCAATTCGTGCAGAAAACAAAAGGTGCGCGATGGTGCAATTTCCTTTTTGAAATCGGCTACTTTGTCGAGCGTGGCGTGTTGCTGGCCCAATACTTCACTTTTGTAATCAATAAGCGCAGTTACCTTATATCTATTCGAAGGCATAGCTAGGTATTCTACTCCGCTTTCTTTGTCTACGTAGTGTATGTTTTTGCGAAGCTCAAATACTTCTCGCTCTTCACTTTGTTCTTGTATGCCCACTTTTTCTAAGGCCTCTACAAAATATTTCGCGCTACCATCCATGATGGGCATTTCAATGCCGTTTACCTGTACCAGACAATTATCAATCTGCAAACCAATCAGCGAGCTCATAACATGCTCTACTGTGGCTACCATGGCCGGACCTTTTTCGAGGGTAGTGCCCCGTTGCACGGTGGTTACTAAGTCGCAATCTGCATTAATGAGAGGTTGACCTTCTAAATCAATTCGCTGAAATTTGATACCATGGTTAACAGGAGCAGGAACAAATTTTACTGTAACATTTTGGCCGGTATGTAAGCCTACGCCCGTGAGCGAAATCTCTTCCTTGATGGTTTGCTGGTAGCTATGATTCATTCACATTTCTTAAGGTGGGCAAATCTAATATTTCGGTTAACAGATGGACTTCCAATCGCTGACCATTCCGAGAAGCTATTGGCTTTCTAATTTCTTCTCTAATTCTTTGATTTTTTTAATCAAATCGGGCAGTTGTTTAATAGCCGCAAGTTGTCTGTAATGTTCGCGTGCATCAATGGCCGGCACACCTGATATACCTTTACCGCTTTCCACATCGCGTATAACCGCGGCTTGCGCCTGAATTTTTACACCATCTCCTATATTCAAATGACCGGTAATGCCCGCTTGTCCGCCTATCAATACGTATTTGCCAAATTTGGTGGAGCCGGAGATACCTGCCTGGGCCGCGATGACGGTATGGTCACCGATTTCTACATTGTGCGCTACCTGAATCAGGTTATCCAGTTTCACACCATTGCCAATTTTAGTAGAACCGATAACGGCACGATCTATACAGGTGTTAGCGCCAATTTCTACATTGTCTCCAATTTCTACATTGCCGGTTTGTGGTATTTTTTTGTAGCTGCCATCTGCCTGGGGGGCAAAGCCAAATCCATCACTGCCAATCACCGCTCCTGAATGGATAATGCAGTTAGCTCCTATTTTGCAGTGATGATATACAGAAACCTGACTATATAAGGTGGTGTTGTCGCCAATCACAGCGTGATCGCCAATAGATACATTGGCGTATATCTTGACGTTTTTACCTATTTGCACATAATCACCCACAGAGGCGAATGCCCCTACATAAAGATTTTCGCCATAGGTTGTGTGTTGGCCTATGTAACTTTGCTTGGCAATGCCCGAAGTTTTTTCACTGC
>CAYQRR010000304.1:0-3695 GCA_964419635.1 uncultured Chitinophaga sp.
TACGAATCGTTTGCAGAAAAAGAGAACAACGTAGCTGGCCTAAAGAACTGGGCTTTCATACCCGGAGCTACTATCGGAGGAGGAATTCAATTTCACGTTTCGCGTTGGGTAACGCTGGGCATTGAAGAGCGTATTATATTGACCGGAAGTGATTTGATTGATGGCTACCGCTGGCAGCAGGATGAGCACAATGGCTTTACTCGTGATGTAGATAATATCTCCTACACCTCGATAAACGTGTTAATCCATTTGGGCAAGAATAGAACAGAGCCCATGTATTGGTTGAATCCAATGCACCACACTTACAAGAAGTTAGGCGATGTGGATCCCAATAAACTGGCGGATGACTTGTTTAAAGATGATGACGGAGATGGCGTTCCCAATAAACTGGACAAAGAACCTAACACCAAGAAAGACTGTCCAACAGACGTGAAGGGTGTGGCATTGGATAGCGATAAAGATGGAATTATTGATTGTGATGATAAGGAACCATTCTCACCGCCTAATTATCCTATCGACTCGTTTGGTGTGGCTATTATACCTCCAAATCCTTGTTGCGACACCGCAGGCCTGGGAGATGGTGGTCCATTTGGAAGCAACGGCCCCAACGGAAAAGGCAAAAAAGGAAGCAGTGGCTACGATTGCTCTAAAATTGAATTGCCGAGCGTAGTATTTGATGACGACAAATATTATCTGGATCCGCAATACTATGGTAACCTGCACCAGATTGCAGAGCGTATGCAAATGTGTCCGGATATGAAACTGGTAGTAACGGGATTTGATGAAAGCCGAAACGACCAGAAGTATAACGAGCAGTTAGCTTGGAACCGTGCGAATGCTGCAGTAGATTATATGGTGGAGAAATACGGTATTTCACGCGATCGATTTATTGTGAAATATCAGGGAGGTAAGAAAGCTGCAACCGGAACAGCCTTTGAGAAAAAGATGAAAAACAAGGTGGAGTTCCGCTACGGAAACGATGGCGAAAGCGGAGATAGCAACCCTCCGGCACCACATCCCGGATTAAAAGCTGGTTCAAACAAGTAACAGATACAGAATACTAAAAGCCCCGGATAAAAACCGGGGCTTTTTTTGGCACAATATTGACATAGGGATAGCACGTTATATCAGGAATATGAGACCACTCAAACTATTTTTTTGCTTTTTGTTTGCCTTGGTATTTTTAAATGCCAGCCTTAGTGCGCAGGAAAATGCGGATAGTCTTGTGCAGGTTGTTGCTGAAAATGGAATTACCTACCACACTTTTGCTGGCAGGGCTAAGTGCAACTGGCAAGACGATAAAATTCAAATGGATTTTCAAGCCAGCATTCGGATGATAAAAGATAGCTTGATATGGGGCAGCATCACCGGTCCGCTGGGAATTGAATTTGCTCGTTTTTTAGTAACCAGGGATAGCTTTAGGTTAATTAGTAATCTTAGCAAAGAGTATATCGTTAGTGATGTAAGTTATGTGCAGCGATGGCTATCGCTTCCGTTAAATTTTTATCAGCTACAGCAGTTGTTATCGGGCCAGTTGGTTACTGTGGAGCAGGCTGTATCCGGCTATGCTGCAAACGATACCTCTACCATGACGATCTACCAGGAAAATCAGAAATTATACTTCACTCATACACTGAACCCACAAAGCTACACCCTACACCAGGCAGTGTTGAAAGACAAGCTACTGGACCAAAGCATTACCGCTACTTTTGACAAAACGGATTCATTGGCCGGAAAACTATTTATGGTGAACCGCGCA
This sequence comes from uncultured Chitinophaga sp., assembly GCA_964419635.1. GTDB lineage: Bacteria > Bacteroidota > Bacteroidia > Chitinophagales > LD1 > Bog-950. The sequence goes on from CAYQRR010000304.1 coordinate 1,760, forward strand.
GTGGTGATAGCCAGAGGCAAAGATCGGATGAATCTGCAAATGGATTTTTTTAAGTACTCAGTTAACGAGGCACTTCTATTTCCATTTGAAATTAGTGCTGGGTTTAAACGAATTGAATGAGAGCGGTAGGCTTCTTATTGCAACAGAAATACAGGTGTAGTATCTCATTAATGATACTCATGGCCATGCTGTGGCTTCCGGTTTATACTGTTGCCCAACCCACAGTAGCTCAAAAGAAAGAGCAGTTGCAAACTCAAATGAAAAAACTGCAGGAAGAGATTAAGTTGATTCAATCAGCGATCAGGGCAAACAGTGTCAAGAAAGAGAAAAGCATGGGCGAATTGTTGTCGCTTCAGGCCAAAATTGCCAGTCGCGAAAAATTGATTGGTAATATCAATAATCAAATTGGGAATCTGGATGAGAGTATTGATGAAGCGCAGGTAGAAATAGAGCGCAGAAATGGCGAAGTGGAAAAAATGAAAGGCGATTATGCCCACATGCTTCGCAAGAGTTATGAGAATATCACTTTGCAGAATAAGATCGCTTTTTTGCTTTCCAGCCAGTCGTTTTATGAGGCATTTCTGCGCTATAATTATTTACTAAAGATTGCAGAGTTTAGAAAAAATCAGGCAGAGGAAATACAGAAATCCGTGGTGGCTTTGCAGGAGAAGAGAGAAGATTTGCAACGTACCAAGGAGGAGAAGGAAAATTTGCTGGTAAAACAAACCGCTCAAAAAGAAGAACTGGAATCCGAGAAGCAGGAAAAAGATAAAGCGGTAGCGATGCTGTTAGAAAAAGAAAAGAAACTGAAGCGGCAAAACGAAGAGAAAAATAAAGCCATCAAGCAACTAAATGCACGGATACAGGCCATTATTGAAGATGAAATCCGCCAGGCCAGAAAAAAGGCCGAAGAATTGGCTAAGCGAAATCCTGCTGCGCCACCTTCCAAAACCACCTCTACCAAGCCGGATGCCATGCCCATGACTCCCGAGGAACTGGCCTTAAACAAAGACTTTACCAACAACAGGGGCAAGTTGCCGTGGCCGGTCGCCAAGGGGCATATTGTTTCTTACTTTGGGAAACACGAACACCCATTGCTGAAGGGAGTAATGACAGAAAATAATGGCATTGATATTAAAACAGAAGCCAGTGCCGATGCCAGGAGTATTTTTGCCGGCACGGTAGTCAGCGTTTTCTTTTTGCCTACAGTGCAAAATTGTGTGATAGTAAAACACGGAGAATATTTTTCTGTTTACTCCGGAATTGAAACGGTATCTGTAAAGCCGAATCAAGTAGTGGCCACTAAACAGTCTTTAGGAAAACTACACGTAGAGAAAGCAGAAGACCTAACCAAAATTCACATTGAAATTTGGAAGGGCAAAGAAAAGATGGACCCCTCTTTGTGGTTGGCGGGGGCTGTTCAGTAAACAAGGTTTACTTCGCTTTTTTCTTTACTCTGAAAAAATAGCGGACACCTCCTTCGCCAAATGGATAATAGTGGCGCGGATTATGTATTCGGCTAAAACTATTCTCGTCAAATTCATTAAAAGGAATGGCCAGATTAAAAGTGCCATAGATTTCCAGGTTTCTAATCCTCCAATTTACACTGAGTGACGGTTGAATATTCAGCAGTCCGAAAAATCGATCGCTTTGTGGAGGTTGAATGCGGCCATTCACCACGCTGCGCAGAATGTAGGTGTTGTTATCATTTCCAAATAACATTTGAAAAGAAGGCGTGATTGTAAATGCTTTTGCGCCTATAAAATTGAAAATAGTAATGTCTTTTTTTATGCCTAATATAATGCTGGTGGCGTATCCCTGACCAAGTCCCTTAGTAGCTTGCTTATAGTCCACTTTTTTGGGTGGCAAAGGCGGTACATTTATCGTAAATGCTTTTTTGCTGGTTAAGTTGCTGCTCCAGCTAACGTTTACATGT
>CAYQRR010000305.1:0-3695 GCA_964419635.1 uncultured Chitinophaga sp.
TGTGACCCTCTGCTTGTAAGGCAGATGCTCTGAACCAGCTGAGCTAAGCTCCCTTTGTGCTTTACTTTTTCAAAAGCGGAGCGCAAATGTAAATTGAAAAACGATTTTACAAAGCAGCCTTCAAAAAAAATATTCTAAGCATATACCGATACGGGTACGGTATGTAACCATCCAAACAAATCTTCTGCCTTTCCGCCTTTTACGGATACCAAGCGATGCTTTAGTTTGTTAGACATTTCCCGAACTTCTACAGGAGGCAATTCATAATTTTCTCCTTTATAATGAAACTCCCCAATGTGCGATAGCACTGCAGCCGTACCGGTTCCAAACATATCTTCCAGCTTACCTTCGGTGTGTGCATGAATCAACTCTTCAATAGAAATGTCTCTTTCCTGCACCGTGTATCCTTCGTTTTCGGCAATACGAAGAATGCTATCGCGCGTTACCCCATCCAGTATCGTTCCTTGATCCAATGACGGAGTAATAAGCACACCGTCTATAATTACAAAAATGTTCATGGTACCTATTTCTTGCAAATAGCGATGATGAATTCCATCTAACCAAAGAATCTGGTCGTAGCCCATTTTTTGAACCTCACGAGTAGGCAACATCACCGCCCCATAGTTGCCGGCACATTTTGCAAAACCAACACCACCCGGAAACGCTCTTACATATTTATCGTGTATAAATACGCGAACCGGCTTGTTGTAATAAGCTCCTACAGGCGAACAAAAGATTGCAAACCGGAATTTTTCAGCAGGTTTAATACCGATAAAATCTTCCGTAGCAAACATGAATGGACGTATATATAAGGAAGAGTTAGGGGTAGTTGGAATCCAGTCTCTCTCTATGGTTAACATTTGGTCAAGCGCGTTCATGAAAAGCGACTCCGGCACAGTAGGCATGGCCATTCTCTCCGCTGAGAGGTTAAATCGCGTCAGGTTTTTTAAGGGACGAAAAACAATCGGGTTTCCTTCGGCATCTTTTTCGGCCTTCATGCCCTCAAATATGGATTGTCCATAGTGAATGGAAGAGAGTGCAGGATGCACCGAAAAATTTTGAAAAGGAACTATCCGGCAATCGTGCCAATCGCCATCATAGTAGTCGGCAATAAACAGATGGTCGGTAAAGTTTCTTCCAAACGGAAGGTTGTTAAAGTCAATTTGACCAATACCCGTAGTAGTAGATCGCTCTATATTGATTTTGTATCCCATGAAAATGATTTAAGGTGTAAGTGTCCGGTCCAAAAATAGAATAATTTATTTCTGAGAATCTGATGTCCAATTCTATTTTTGAACATTGCAATGCAGCAGAATGTATGATTAAACTCGAAAAGCCGTCCTTATTGTTCAGCGGACAAAAAAAGTATGCCCATCATACCGATATTCAAGCTGCCGGCACCGATAAATACAAAGTAGTTTTGGTTTATAACTTACTGAACGAAACACTTCCCGATGCTGTTCGGTCGATGCTGAACAAACTGATTGCTGCTTGTAAGGTGAACGAAAATGAAGTGGTTTTTATCAACAATTACAGCCGGCACTTATCACTTTCCGACATTCACTTGCTTTATAAACCGTCTTATGTTTTGCTTTTTGGTGATACCGGCACCGAAAAGAATTTAGCTGCTATGAAGTTAAATTTGGATTATGAATTGTATGGCTTAAGTGTTTTGAAAACATTGAGCCCCGATAAACTCATTTCCAGCGATAAAGATAAAGCTGCATTATGGAAAGCGTTGCAGGGCATGTTTAAACTTACCCCTGTTGTTCAGCGTTAAATAAATCAAACTTACTTGCATTACTTTTTATCATTGACATAAATATGAAACAGACACTATTTGTTTTTGGCTACCGCCTGCTACTTCTTTGTTTTTTTTCGTTAATGCTGTTTACCCCGCGCTTGGTGATTGCTCAAAATGAGTGGTGTGGCACCATGCATCGTACCAATCAACTCATAGAGCAGGATTTGACCTATGCACAGCAGTTTGAAGAGTTTAAAAATCATTTGCGCGATTTAGCCGATGCGTATGCTGTTTCCAATCGCGAGGCACAGGCCAACCCGATTATCTACATACCGGTAGTGTTCCATATTGTTCACAACGGGGATGCCATTGGCACCGGAGAGAATATTTCAGATGAGCAGGTGATATCGCAATTGCCGGCATTGGACCGCGATTTTAACGGGCTGGATCCGGATCAGGTGAATGTTCCTCAGCCGTTTCAAGCATTGGTGGGTAATGTGGGTTTCAAATTTTGCCTCGCCAGGTTTGACCCGGATGGAAATCCTACCACAGGCATTATTCGACATCAGTTTGCGCAAACCACCTGGAATAACGAAACAGATATTGACCAAAATCTGAAGCCAGCCACCATTTGGGACAGGAACCGATACTTAAATATATGGAGTGTGCGGATGGGGGGCGATTTGGCATCTAATGGAGTCCTCGCTTACTCTTCGTTTCCGTTTTTTGGCAATGCAAATGCCGATGGTATTGTGGCCCGATACAATACGGTGGGCACTACGGGCAGCATTATGGCGGGTTTTCAAAAAGGCAAAACACTCTCGCATGAAGCAGGTCACTATTTCGGATTGCTGCATACCTGGGGCACCGGTGCCGGCTGTGGCGATCAGGGCGATTTTGTTGCAGACACACCTGACCAGGATGATTTGAATTTTGGTTGTCCGGCATTTCCACGGGTGAGTTGTGCCAATAGCGCACCCAATGGCGATATGTTTATGAACTATATGGACTATAGCGATGATGACTGCCGCAACATGTTTACACTTGGCCAAACCAGCAATATGCGCGGTATTATTGATGGATTTCGCACGGCATTAAAAACAGCATCCACCCAATGTTTTTATAATCTCGATGCTTCCATTATTAAGGCAATCGTGCCCAAGGATACAATTTGCTCACTGAATTTTACTCCGGTTGTTATGCTCAAAAACGAGGGGCAAACTACCTTGACTTCAGCTACTTTCTATTTCCAGATTGATGGGGGCGGAGTACAGGTATTTAACTGGAGCGGAAGCATTGCCTCTCAAGCGGAGCTGGGTATATTTTTACCGGCTCAATCGGTAGCTGCCGGGGCTCATACTTTTGATGTGAGTGTGGGAAGCGTAAACGGTCAGGCATCGGATAATTTTGCCGGCAACAACGAGGCGGCAACTACTTTCTATGCTTATGCCGGCAGCGCATCGGGTAGTATCCCCGTAGCAGAAGGTTTTGAGAACGGATTACCTGTAGCAGATTGGAGCATCCTGAATCCTAATACCGATGCTACCTGGGAGCCTGAATTTTACGGGGCTTATGGTTTAAGCAGTGCTTGCATGAAAATTGATAACTTTAGTTATCTCACCAACCCAAACAAAAAGAAAGATGCCATCACTACGGCATCATGGGATTTGAGTGCGGCTACCAATCCGGAACTAAAGTTTGATGTAGCCTACGCCCGCAGAGACTCTATAAAAAGCGATTCGCTGAATGTATACTACAGCCTAAATTGTGGTAGCAGCTGGACCAAAATCTGGAATCAAAAGGGCAGTGAGTTAGCTACGGCCCCTAATCAAACAACATTATTCACTCCATCTCCTTCCGAATGGAAAACAGTGACCGTGCCCTTATCGGGCTTAGGCGGATTCAGCAAAGTGTCTTTTAAGTTTGAAAATATTACCGGCTGGGGAAATGT
>CAYQRR010000306.1:0-1390 GCA_964419635.1 uncultured Chitinophaga sp.
TAAGGGGTTTCAAAGTTTAGTTCCGATTTGGGTCCCAGTTTACTGAAAGAGAGAGCCGGGTCGTGGAGAAAGGAAACTTTCTTTTTAACCGCATCAGTAATCACAAAGCCGATACTTACCGAATTGGCATTGTTATTCAGCTCGGGCATAGGCCGCAGAATAGAGATGGTGAGGTAATCTTCACCGGTATCGTTCTGGCTGATAACAGCATCTATCATTGTTTTCTTTACTCCGGTTTCGTTCCACTTTTGGTCCATGGCGCGAACCAGTGCTTTGGTAATCCAGCGTCTGTAGTTTTGCTCACTGATGATGTATTCAAGGTCTACCTGATTGCGGCTCATGTGCAGCTCCTTAGATATTTCTTTCAGATGTTTCGATGGTTCTTTGCTGCTGTAGCGAATAAAGTAGAGCTCATTGATGCCAAAATGCTTGGGCAGAATATTGGAGATACGCTGAAAAAGCATTTCGGGCGATGCATTGTATTTGTCGAGCAGATGCACCAGAAACTCCGGTTTCCATTTCTTGAAACTGAAAAACTCCTCGAGGTCTTTGAGGAGGTAATCTTTGTTGATATGTAAAGCCTGTGCAAAGTAGGCGGCTTTGAAGTTGTTCATCACATGGTCGAATGATTCTACCTTGAGCCACGAGGTGGTGGTGGGGCGCACAGTAATATTCATGCTGGCAAAGCCGAGTTCCTTACCGAGCAGAAATATTTTTTGCTGCTCGGTGAGTTTGGAATTGTAAAGCAGAGTAGGCGTAGTGCCCGGAATAAAGACTGAACGGAAGTTTTTGAGTTTGGGATAATCGGTAAAGTCGGTTTCCTCTATCTTGTAGTTAAACTTGGTTCGCAGCAACTGCGTGTAGGTTTTAGAGTGCCAGGGCTCCGTCATTTTTTGTCCTGCTTCTTTGCGGAAGTTTTCCACGGCTTGTTCTATCTCCGGAAAGTAGTTTTCGTTCATTTCCTGAAAGGAGCGCAAACAACTGAAATAGAAATGCTCTTCCTGCAGATTGTAGTTTCGCGCAATTTCGAATACGGAGTTAATGAGCGCAGAAAGCGAAGTGGGCGCATTGGCCATCATGCTCATGAGCAGCCCTTTGTCTACTCCAAAAGTTTCAAAGAGAAAGTCGTTGATGATTTTGAGGTTGAGCACCTGCACTACCGGAGTCAGGTTTCGGTTTATTTTGAGCGATACCAGCGACTCATACGTGGTGCCTAAGGCTTGTGCCAGGTCGTTGATTTTGTCGGGTTTCGGATATTTTTTGCCGTTCTCAATTTCATTCATGTAAGACACCGACACACCACTCTTATCCGAGAGTTCCTGCAGCGATAAGCGCCTATCGGTGCGTAGTTTTTTCAGCTTTAAACCAAAAATGATTCGGATGTTTTCTT
>CAYQRR010000306.1:1400-3684 GCA_964419635.1 uncultured Chitinophaga sp.
ATAATGGGCGATGCGTATGGGTATGAATAGCGAATATATAAAGCCGATTCATAACAAAGCGAATTTTCGCTAAAGTAGGTTTTTTCGCTGCATCTCCGCTGGCCTGACGGGGCATATACCGGCCGGCCGGCAGCGGGTCTGCAAGAGTTGTTTTTAAAATGATAGCTTAGCTGCCGATTTAATACTTGTGTTCGATAAGTTTCTCCAATTTTTTAAGGGCCAGCCCGAAGAAGTACTTCCCCTGCTTTCTGATTACAGTTTAATGGGAGCAGATATGCATTCCCATCTTATTCCGGGGATAGACGATGGCTCCACCGACATGGAATCTACCCTTGCGATGCTTCGTCAGTTTCAGGCCCTGGGTTTTAAACGGATTATTACTACCCCGCATGTGGTGAGCGATGGCTACAACAATTCTTCGGCTACTATATTGGAAGGGCGCGATAAAGTGCGGCAGGCGCTGCAAGCACAAAACATTGACATAGCGCTGGACGCTGCTGCCGAGTATTATCTGGATGAGTCCATGTATCCCAAGATAGAACAGAAAGACCTGTTAACGTTTGGCAAAAATTATTTGCTGATTGAGCTGTCGTATATGGAGCGGCAGTTTAATGTAGACGAAATGATTTATCGCTTGCAGGTGGCCGGCTACCGAATTGTGCTGGCGCATCCCGAACGGTATCCATATTATTACGAAAACGATTTTAAAACCTATACCTCGTTCAAAGACCGGAACGTTTATTTACAGGTCAATTTAGGCTCGCTGAGTGGTAAATACGGCAAGAACGCCAAGTTGACAGCCGAAAGACTGATTGATAATAATATGGTGGATTTTGTAGGAAGCGATTTGCATAAGTTGACGCAGTTTGACACGCTGCGCGAAACGCTGCAATCGAAGCATTTGCAGAAAATACTACAGTATGATAAGCTACTGAACCGAACCTTAGTTTAAAAAAACGAACTGCTTTTATGCCTTTTAAAGAAACAGGATTTAAAGGATTAATGATTTTTGAACCGCGAGTGTTCGAAGATAGCCGTGGCTACTTCTTTGAGAGTTTCAGCAAGCGCACCTTTGCCGAGGCCGGCATCGTGTCGGAGTTTGTGCAGGATAATGAATCTAAATCGCAGCGCGGAGTATTGCGAGGGTTGCATTACCAGTTGCCCCCGTATGCACAAGCCAAGCTGGTGCGCGTAGTGGAAGGCAGTGTGCTGGATGTGGTGGTGGACATCCGCCAGGGCTCGCCTACGTATGGGCAGCATTTTGATATTGAGCTATCGGCTGAGAACAAACGGCAGTTATATATCCCTCATGGTTTTGCACATGGTTTTGCGGTGTTGTCCGACACCTGCATCTTTCAATACAAATGTGATAACTACTATTCTAAGGAGAGTGAAGGGGGCATTTTATACAACGACCCGGCATTGGGCATTAATTGGAAAATTGATTTGGCGCAGGCGGTGGTATCGGACAAAGACCGGGGGCTACCCTTGCTGTCCGATTGTGTAAATACTTTTCAATACTAGGGCATGATTCGCATATTGGTAACAGGCGCTAACGGACAGGTGGGCAGCGAACTAAAATTTCTGGCGGCACACCAGGAGATGTTTCAATGCACGTTTGTGTCGAGGGCAGAGTTGGATATTACCGATACTGCGGCCGTAGAGCGCTATTTTGCACAGCAAGGATTTGACTATCTTATCAACTGTGCGGCCTACACTGCGGTGGACAAGGCAGAGTCGGAGCGGGATGCTGCTTATCAAATTAATGCAACTGCACCGGCTGCGCTGGCGGAAGTAGCGCATCGGCACCGGTGCCGCTACCTGCACATCAGCACCGATTTTGTATTTGACGGCACCGCCTCGCAGCCCATCAGCGAGGAGGCAGCTACTCATCCCTTGTCGGTGTATGGAGCCAGCAAACTGGCAGGTGATGTGGCTGTGCTGCAGTGCAATCCGGAGGCCTTGATTATAAGAACCAGTTGGGTGTATTCCTCTTTCGGCAACAACTTTGTGAAGACTATACTCCGCCTCTGCAAAGAACGTGAACAATTGAATGTGATTTATGACCAGATAGGCACTCCCACCTATGCGCGCGACCTGGCGGCCTGCCTGTTTCAAATCATCAGCAGCGGCACCTGGGTGCCCGGCATCTACCATTACAGCAACGAAGGCGTGGCCAGCTGGTATGATTTTGCAGTAGCTATAAAAGATATTGCCGGACTACATACACAGATATCACCCATTGAAACAGTGCAATATCCCACCCCCGCTACACGTCCCAAGT
>CAYQRR010000307.1:0-257 GCA_964419635.1 uncultured Chitinophaga sp.
GACACTAAATCTTGAGATACGAATGGAGTCTACACCGGGACCGGTGGTGTACTGTACGTAGAAAAATCCATCTTGTTTGTAGTTAGGGCTGAAAGCAAGCCCTATCAAGCCTTGTTCATCTTGTGCGTTATTCACTATAGCATCTATATCCAGAAACGGAGTGGTTTGCTTGGTTCCGTCTTTATATAATACACGGATAATTCCTTTCTGCTCCACGATAAAAAGTCGGTTATCACCGCAGTTTTGAATGTCTACGG
>CAYQRR010000307.1:267-3678 GCA_964419635.1 uncultured Chitinophaga sp.
GCCTGAACGGCAAAAAATATCACGGCAAAAAGAAGGGTTGTGGTAATTGATTTCATCGGATTGATTGATACATGATTTAATAAAACGCAATATAAAATTTTTGGCAGAGTGCGATTATTCTTAACCTTGTTTATGCTCTCATTTTGGGAAAAGGAATCCTTTCTATATTACGATTATATCATAACAGGCAGCGGAATTGTAGGGCTTAGTACTGCCCTTTCTATTCGTGATGTAAAACCCGAAGCTTCAATCTTAGTATTAGAGCGAGGCATTTTGCCTGCCGGTGCCAGTACCAAAAACGCAGGGTTTGCATGCATAGGAAGCTTAACCGAGATACTGGATGATCTTTCAATAATGACAGAAGAAGAAGTGCTTAAACTGGTAGAACTGCGCCTCAATGGTTTGCAACTTCTTCGTAAACGAATTGGAGATAAAAATTTACAATATCGTGAACGTGGCAGTTACGAGCTTATTACTACAGACGAAGTACATGCGTTGGATCAAATGGATGCCGTCAATAAATTGCTGAAACCGGTCCTGAAAACGCCTGCATTTTCGCAGGCAGACGACCTCATAAGTTCTTTCGGGTTTAATACATCAATTGTTTCTCATTTAGTGCAGAACATGCTGGAGGGAGAGTTGCATACCGGAAGCATGATGCGTGCTTTACTGGGTATATGCGCAGAACAGGGCATTGAGATAAGAACCGGGTGTAATGTTACCGCCATCGAGGAGAACCCCAATTCGGTGTCTGTGAGCGTAGCCCACCCGTATCTTCAGCAGCACGTTTCATTTAAAGCACAGAAACTTATTGTTTGTACGAATGCATTTACGGCTAATTTGTTTCAGGATGAGGATGTTAAGCCAGGCCGAGGGCAGGTTATTATCACGGATGTAATTGAAAACCTCCCATTTCAGGGGATCTTTCACTTCGCCAAAGGTTTTTATTATTTCAGAGAATTAGAGGGCCGTATATTGTTTGGCGGAGGAAGAAATCTGGATTTTGAGGGAGAAACTTCTACCGCTTTTGAATACAATCCGCGAATATTGGCGGACCTGGAAGATAAGTTGCGTACTGTTATTTTGCCTCATCATACGTTTCGGATAGCCGATGCATGGACCGGTATAATGGCTTTTGGTGCATCGAAGTTTCCCATCATTAAGCAGAAAAGTGATCGTGTAATTTTAGGCGTTAGGATGGGCGGAATGGGGGTAGCCATTGGTAGCAAAGCCGGTGAAATGCTGGCAAAATTAGCTACAGAGGTGTAACTGAATCTCTTTGGCCGAAGAGCATACTCCCTATCCGTATAAGTGTAGCTCCATGGCGTAATGCAATTTTATAATCGCTACTCATACCCATGCTCAATTCGCAAAACGTAGCTTGCTGCTTGAATTCCGTTTCCTTTAGCTTGTGAAACAATGTTTGCAGGGCGATAAACTCATTCTCTATTTTTAACGTGTCATTCGTATTAGTTGCCATGCCCATCAACCCACATATGCGTATATTTTTCAATTCACGAAAAGCGTTCGAATGCAGCAAATCCTGCAACTCCGCTTCGTGAAACCCGAATTTGGTGTCCTCATCGGCTATGAAGATTTGCAGCAGGCAATCTATGACCCGATTATTTTTCTGTGCCTGTTTGTTTATCTCTTGCAATAATTTTAGGCTATCCACGGAGTGAATAAGGGACACAAACGCAGCCAGCTGCTTTACTTTGTTCGTTTGCAAATGACCAATAAAATGCCATTCAATATCAGCCGGTAAAAGCAGATGCTTATCTGCCATTTCCTGTGCTTTGTTTTCTCCAAATAACCTTTGGCCAGCATTATATAGATGCAGGATGTCCACCACCGGTTTGGTTTTGGAAACCGCTACCAGCCGGGCACCTAGAGAGGCAGTCTCTGCGCATAATGTTTTAAAAACTTCCACGTTCATTATTGTCTAAATTCTAATTTCGGCCGAAATTTAATGAAGCAATTTATAGTCCTATTCTTAGTGTTATTGATGGCTTGTAAATCGGAAGTAACCGAGCTGCCCGAGGGAATTTTGCCTCCTGATATAATGAAGGGGATACTGGCTGATATTCATTTGGCCGATGCCTTGGCTGAGACTAAATCGGAAGCAGGCCTTAGTGAAAAAATGCTGACGGATAAGTATTACGAACAGATTTTTGCGGAGAGAAGTGTTTCGCGAGCAGCATTTTATACCAGCTATAAATACTACGAAACTCATCCGGAATGGATGAATAAACTGTATGATGATGTTTTGACAGAGATGAGTAAAAAAGAAGAGAAGATTAGTAAACAGTAAAACTGTTTTTCATCACTTATTTACCCCGCGATTGAATAACCGATACCTAATCCTCTTTTTTTCACTGCTGCTTTTGCTGGTAGTCACATTTCTCTTGCAGCTGTTTGTGGGCTCGGTTACTATTCCGGTTGGGGATGTTTTGCATATTTTGTTCGGAAGCAATCAGGTTTCGGAGGTGTGGAGAAACATCATTATCGAATCCAGATTGCCTGGTGCGTTGGCTGCACTGTTTGCCGGAGCCGGTTTGGCGGTCAGCGGATTGCAGATGCAGACCATGTTTCGAAATCCGGTAGCTGGACCCTATGTGCTGGGGATAAGTGCAGGTGCTAGTTTGGGTGTAGCTGTTTTGATTCTTGCTTCCGGATTCATCGGTTATTCTGCGGAGGTGCACCAACTATCCGGCATCGCCATTATTGCAGCGGCAGCTTTTGGTTCAGTGGCTGTGTTTTTGATTAACTTTTTCATTTCGTTTCGCGTGCGCGATGTAGTAGCCATTCTTATTATCGGACTCATGATAGGGGGAGGAATAAGCTCACTTATCGAAATTCTGCAGGCCATGTCGGGTAATGAAGCACTCAAACAATATGTAATATGGACCTTTGGCAGCTTTAGGTATGTCAATAGCACTCAGGTTGTTTATCTCTCGGTGTTCGTAGTATTTGGTATACTGTTGGCCTTAGGTTTGTCCAAATCGCTGAATGCCTTGATGCTTGGCGATACGTATGCTTCCAGTTTGGGACTCCATGTTCAGCGAAGTAAAGTTTGGATTGTTTTCTGCACCAGTATTTTAGCCGGAAGTGTGACCGCTTTTTGTGGCCCTATTGGCTTTGTGGGTTTAGCGGTGCCGCATCTTGCTCGCAGCATCTTTAAATCGGCCGACCATTTGGTCCTTACACCCGCTTGTGCGCTGTTGGGAGGGGCGGTTTGTTGTGTTTGTAACGTAATAGCAGGCGCGCCCGGTTCAGATTTTATTTTGCCTGTAAACGCCATAACTTCCCTGTTGGGAGCACCGGTGGTTATTTGGGTTATTCTCAAACAAAAACGGATGTAATGGTTTTAAAAGCTTCTCTTTTAAAGTAGATGTGCGTTTAGGAAGAACA
>CAYQRR010000308.1:0-3646 GCA_964419635.1 uncultured Chitinophaga sp.
CTGCTTCTGACGGATGGGCTGCTCTATGGAATGAATCTCAAAATCGGAGAGCACCTTTAGCTTTTCCAGCGCATCATCTTTTTTAAAAGCACCGTTAGCATCCAAGCGGAGTTCAATGTCGGCTGCGGAAAATTGATTACGGATATATTGTAATAATTCTATCTCTGTTTCAAAATCAAGTGCGCCAATTTTTAGTTTGACACACTTAAATCCCTGCTCCAGTTTTTGCTTTACCTGCGCCATCATAAAGTCCTTCTCTCCCATCCATACCAAACCGTTTATCGGTATCGGTCGCTTGCCAGTTACAAAATCGGATTGAAATAATAAACCGTTGCCACCATTTTTGTAATCCTTTATGGCGGTTTCAAATGCAAATGCAACAGACGGAAAGCCTTCAAAAAAATCAGAAGGCAACTCTAATCCTTCTGTAATTTTCAATAGTAGTTTGCTAAGAAACTCAGGCAATTCAGGGATATTGTCAATGCTCAAGTCTTCTATAAAACTAACCTCGCCTGTGCCGGTAACGCCACCGGCAATAAGTTCCAGATAGTATCCGTTTTTGAATCGCATTCCTCCACGCGAAGTCAAAATTGGCTTAATAAACTCTAATTGGTATGGTTTGAAAAATGCTTTCAATTTTGTGTTGGATCAGACCACAGGCGGTTAACAAATAACTATAAAACTCTCTTCAATATCTTCAACTGATGAGAATACTTCTTGGTTTCTGAATTGTAAATTCCAAAGTGGTCCAGTTTGTCGATGCGAACTTTACCGCTACTATGGATAACCCGGTTATCTTTCAACACTATTCCTACATGAATAATGCGCCCTTCCTCATTATGAAAAAACGCAAGATCTCCTGCTTCTGCCTCCTCCAAAAAATTGAGAATCACTCCCTGCTCAGCCTGCTGATAAGCATCGCGCATTAAAGCAATGCCCATGAATTTGAATACCATCTGAGTAAAACCAGAACAATCTATCCCCAACGGAGTTCGTCCACCCCATAGGTAAGGTGCGTTTAAATACTTGTTGGCAATTTTCTCCAGAATGACCACATTTTTGGTTGCATCAGGCAAAATTGCCTGCCCATTGTATACCCATTTCTCTTTTCCCAATCGAAAATTCAGTCCATCAAATCCATGAAGCGTACTTCCCAATACCACAGTTGAACTGCTTAATGATGAAGTAGCCACACAAATTGTATCCCATGCTATGGAGTTAGCCGAGTTGGGCTTCGCCTGCACCTCTGAATACGAAAACGCTGTATGTTGATTTACATCTATCCAACCGGAGTAGCGATCGTGTAATGTTTTTATCTGTAACCATGTTTTGTCTTGTGCTGTAACTTCGTATACATCGCCAAACAAAATCTGATTGACCATTTCGGATCGATGACTGGGCTCCTTCCGAACCGGGATAATGCTCAAAGATGCGATTCCGTGTTTCATACCGTGAAAATGCCGAAAGCAGATAATATACGAAACAGAAGCTTTCTACAAACCAGTGTTAAGATTCCTCGCACGAGTTCAACAATATAAAACAAGGTTCAAAAACAGGGCGATTTTGGCTGCAACCAATTATCCCAAAACCTCTACTATTATTGTTGGAACATTTAATTGAATTGATAATTTCACTTTGACGAATAAAATGTCTTTACCTCCGCCCATGTACAATCGTTTTTCTACTCTAATTGCATTTGTTTTTTTATCCCTTTTTACCCAAGCTCAATTCACCTGTGGCATTACCCCCCAAAGTCCACTCTCAGGCTGTGGAAGGCTCACTTTTTTGGCGGTACCCACTCAAAACTCCGCAGCTCCCATCACGAGCCGGAGATGGTGTATGACCACTTGCACTGACTCCGTGGTTTTTTGCACCAATTCATCCCTGAACCCCAACTTTGCACTCATATTAACCACCCCCGGATGTTATAAGTTGAGTGTAACAATGATAAACTCTGCCGGAGACAGTTGCTCATCCATCGTCAACAATATCAACGTCTATCCAAAGCCGACTGCGAGTTTTACGTTTGCACCTACCGAAGCTTGCACCCCTTTTACCATGCAAGCCATGTGTAATTCCACGGCCAACTGTGGCACTATTAACCAAGTGGTTATAGACGCCTCCATCGGTACACTTTTCACCTACAATAACTGCTCTTCCACTCCGGTTAATATCAACTTCGGGACACAGTTACTGCCCTCTTGCAAGGACATCAGCGTGCGCGTAACTAACTCATGTGGCTGCACCGATACGGCTAATTACAATGACGCAGTTTGCATCATCCCCAAGCCAACGGCATTTTTTACGGCTGATACAACCTCAGCGTATTGCACGAACAGCCCGCTGAATGTAAACTTTACAGCAAACAATGCCGGACCTAACATGCAATATATGTGGTATGTAGATGGTGTTCTGGCCCAAGGACCCTCTACATCGCTCACACTAAACCGATCATTTCCGGTAAGTGGGAGCTGTTATGACGTAAAGTTGGTCGTTTTTCACCCAAGCGGTTGCTCCGATTCTCTTTTAAGGTCTGACTATATTTGCGTTCAACCCACTCCGGTTATTTCCTTTACATCTAATCTAACAACCGCCTGTGTAAACGCAGGAAATCCAGCCAATCTGGTTTTGACTAACACTTCCGGATTCCCTACCAGTTTAACATGGAGTATTTCCGGTGGCACACAAACCTTTGCCAATTTAAACGGGGCCACAGCTAGTTATTCCGTAACCGGAACAGGTACTTACACCGTTACCGCAACAGGTACAGCAGGCCCCGGATGTTCAGCTTCTGTAACGCAACAAGTACTTGTGGCTAATGCAAGACCCAATATAAACTTTGGAGTAAGCGATAGCTTTAGCTGTTCCGCGCCAATCACTGTCACCTATACTCCTTCAGGCTGTCCAAGTTGCACGTATGCCTGGACATTTGCCGGAAACGGAATACCAGCCACATCCACTGCTTTATCTCCAACTGTAACCTATAATACTATTGGCAGTAAATCAGCTACAGTTACTGTAACGGCTGCAAACGGTTGTACAGCATCCGTTACGAAATCATTGTTGACTATCGGAAAAATAAATCCGGCCATCGGCTTGGATAACGTAGAAGGTTGTTCGCCTGTATGCGTCAACTTCACCGACAACACCAATTACACAGCCATTCAAGATGCTCCTCAATCAATAGCGTGGAGTTTTCCGGGGAGCAGCGTACCCACCGGCACCGGCCCCTTACTAAACAGGTGTTTTACAGCAGTAGGGTGCTATAATATTCGAATGATTGTTACAACCCAAGCCGGCTGTGTGGACACCGCAAACTTGCTAAACAAAGTCTGTGTAGGAAAATCACCAGTCTGTGCAGTATCTGCAACTCCTGACACCATGTGCTATGAGGCAGACACCGTTGAATTCACGATGACCTGTGATACCATGGAATATGTATGGGTAGACTTTGGAGATGGCACTAAGCGATCTTACACTGTAAACCCGGCTACCCCCACCACCATCAACTTTGATTATTTCTACCAGGACATTGGAACTTTTGATGCCTGTCTGGTCGCCCATCGGGATAGCTGCCCCGGAGATACACTTTGTCTCAAAATCGTAATTCTTGCCCCCGCTGCCAATTTTAAGTATGCGACTTCTT
>CAYQRR010000309.1:0-380 GCA_964419635.1 uncultured Chitinophaga sp.
GCTGCGCCTGATTAAAAATTCGGGCAAGGAATATATAGCTGGCATTCAGCAAAAGGAGATTCTGCGCACCGGCATTCAATCACTCAAGATTGGATTTAATTCTGTGTTCGGTTATTTTCTGGAGGTCACCAACTCGCACAAAAGCAAAGTGCCGGCCGATTGGATTAGAAAACAAACCCTGACCAATGCCGAACGATATATTACCGAAGAGCTGAAGGAATATGAACAAAAGGTGCTTGGTGCAGAGGAAAAAATCCAGCAACTGGAAGAGGTGATATTGGCCGAGCTCATTCGTTTTGCCAAAGATTATGTGCTGCCGATTCAGCAAAATGCTTCGCTGATAGCGCAGGTAGATTGTTTGCTCTCGTTTGCCGATAGTG
>CAYQRR010000309.1:390-3634 GCA_964419635.1 uncultured Chitinophaga sp.
ATAGTGCGGCACAAGGGGGCTATTGCAAACCCGAAATCAATACATCGTTTGCCATCGACATTAAAGACGGCCGACACCCCGTGATTGAGCAGCAACTGGATGCCAGCGAGGTGTATGTGGCCAATGATGTGTTCCTGGATAACGAAACGCAGCAGATACTTATGATTACCGGGCCCAACATGAGTGGTAAAAGTGCGCTGCTACGGCAAACGGCCCTTATTGTATTGATGGCACAGTGCGGATCTTTTATTCCTGCATCGGCAGCGAGCATTGGCGTGGTTGATAAAATATTTACACGTGTGGGAGCCAATGATAATCTGAGTGCAGGCGAGTCTACCTTTATGGTGGAGATGAACGAAACAGCCAGCATCATGAACAACCTATCGCCCCGCAGTTTGATTCTGCTGGATGAGATCGGGCGAGGCACTTCTACCTATGATGGCATCTCTATTGCCTGGAGCCTGGCTGAGTATCTGCACAATCACCCACAGGCACATCCCAGAACATTATTCGCCACGCATTATCATGAGTTGAATGAATTGGCCGAAAAATATCCGCGTATTAAAAACTTCCATGTGTCGGTAAAAGAAACAGCCAGCAAGGTGATTTTTATGCGCAAGCTGGTGGCCGGAGGCACCGAACATAGCTTTGGAATACACGTGGCTAAAATGGCCGGCATGCCGAAATCCATTGTAGACCGTGCCAACGAAATGCTGCTGGAACTGGAGAGCAAGCGAGACCAACCCGATGCGGTGAAGCAACCCGTTAAACAACTTCCGGCTTCTAACTTTCAACTGAGCATTTTTGATGTGAGCGATCCGAAGATGAAGCGACTGGCCGAGGAAATAGAACGGGTGGAAGTAAACGCCATGACCCCCGTGGAAGCCATCTTAAAATTGCAGGAACTAAAAAATATGCTGAAGGGCGATTAAAAAAAGCGGCTTGCACTTTGAGAAATTGTTTGCGTTTCTATATTTGCAGCCTCTTAAAAAAGTTCTTTTAAGAAATGCGGGAGTAGCTCAGTTGGTAGAGCGCCACCTTGCCAAGGTGGAGGTCGCGGGTTCGAGCCTCGTCTCCCGCTCAAAAAGGTTTGAGCAATCAAACCTTTTTTTGTTGGCAGTTGTAGTATAACCAACAAGCCGTGGTGGTGGAACTGGTAGACCTGCCTGACGGCAGGCAGGCACGCAGGACTTAAAATCCTGTGTTTGGATGATGCAAAAAGATAGTTCGAAATTGTTCTTTGTTTATGCCCTTAAGAGTGTCGCAAGAAACTACATTTATGTAGGTCTTACGGACAATCTGGAGAGGCGAATCAAGCAGCACAATGACGGAAAAAGCAAGACAACTAAAGCCTATAGCCCGTTTGTGTTGATTTATTCAGAAGTTTGTGACACCAGGGTAGCAGCTAGAAAGAGAGAAGTATATTTAAAATCAGGTGTAGGAAAATCGTTCTTAAAAAAATTGATTATTCAATAATCAGTTTGCCGTGGTGGTGGAACTGGTAGACACGCAGGACTTAAAATCCTGTGAGCCTCAAAGCTCGTGCGGGTTCGATTCCCGCCCGCGGTACATTCAAAAAGCCTCTGCATGCAGAGGCTTTTTTGTTTTACTTCTTATCCGGCTTTTCGCTACGGGTAATAGGGTCTACTTTATCAACTTTTTTCGTCCATACGCAGCTGCACCGATGGCCAGCAGGATGGCCCCGCCATCAATCGGCACGGCTCCGCTGCCCGGGGGCGAGCCGCCCTGGCCCTGACCTCCGCCTCCTCCGCCCGGTTGGGCTTCTAGGGCAAGGGTGGCAATGATGAGTAATGCTGTGATGGCTAACTGGAGGATGATTTGCTTTTTATTCATAACTATTGGCTCCTTTTTTTTGAATACAAGTTCCCTCGTGCCTCGGGATGACAGTCCGTTTTTTGTCATTCCGAGGAACGAGGAATCTGTTTACTTAATCAATACTTTTCCGGTTTGTGTGTTGTTGGCCTCTTTCACTTTCACTATAGCATACCACGGGTTGATGTTATCCAAAGCAATTTCCGTGCGTTTGTTGTCGGTGCTTACTTCCTTAATGGTTTGGCCCAGTGTGTTTGTGATGGTGATGGTAGCCGGTTGGTCGGTATTTCTTTCCACTACCGCTATGTTGTTGTGGCTGTAGATTTTGATGCCGTTGCCTTTCAGGTTAGCGATGCTGCTCGGTTCTTCTACTTCCACGGCTTCAAACACTATGCTGTAGCGGCCTTCATAAACTTCCTGACCGTTCAGCAGAAGGGTAACTGTGTTTGAATCCAGATTGGTGAGGGTGTTTGCCGCTGCATCTTTGAGGTAAACGGTGTAGCCGGTTACGTTGAGCTCGGTCGCCTCCAAGGTGTAAGTGCCGGTGTCTTGTGCCCAGATGATGAGTGGCAGTTCGGTCGTTTCGGTCATCTCATCGATGACGTTGATGGCGTATTCTTTACCGAGTTGCTTGTAGCTCATGTATACGGTGCTGCCCGCAGCAATCTTCACAGCATCTAAACCATTGTCTTCGCTCCAGGTGGCCGCTGCATCGGTGTAGGCTACTATCTCATCGCTGTTGGTTTGGTCATGTAGACTCAGGCGGATTTCGTTGGCTTGAACGCCTGCTTTGTAGTAGTTGGCGGCTGTGGCGGTGCGCACAGTGTTATCGAGTACAAAGTTGCCGTTGCCGGTGGCTTTTACAAAGAAGCCTTGTCCGCTGCCGATGGTGGCGCTGATGCCGGGCAAGCCACTGCAGGCGCCCACGCTGTTACAGGTGCCCCAGCTGCCGGTGTATTCGCCTGTGGTGTTGAACACATAGTAGGCTCCGGTAATATCGGGGTTGAGGGCTGCAGCCGATACCCAGTCAATATTGCTGGGGTATGCATTGCCGACAAAGTTCCAGCCGTCCTGGCTGGGTGTGGCGGAAGGGGTCAGGGTAATCGTCCGGCTGTAAGGACCATTGTGCGGGGTGCCGGTGAAGTCGAGGGTGAAAGGGGCTCCCGCGTAGGTGCGGATGGCGACCCCTTGCAACGGGCTAAGGGTATTGCCGGTGCCGGTATGGCTGAGCCAGCCTTCGTAGTAGTTGCCGTTTACAATGCTCAGGGCTTCGTTATAGATCTGCACGTTGGGGTAAGGGCTGTAGCTATACCAGCATTGCACACCGTTTTGGCCAAAGACGCTGAAGTCGTCTGCGAGGTCGGCTGTGGTGGTGATGACAGGCGAAGAAACATCTCTGTAGCCATGGGCG
>CAYQRR010000310.1:0-3596 GCA_964419635.1 uncultured Chitinophaga sp.
TGAGCGGTAACATTCAGTGTTACACAAGCCAATGCAAGTAAAAATGTATGTTTCATGTGTTTAAATTTGAACGAAAAATAAATAAGTAAAATACTTCGTCAACCCCCCTCTCTGCTTGGGATTGCGCTGCTGGTTCTGGAGCACCGAGGATAAAAGGCTACGCTGCTGCATTACTGGTCTGCTGCATAGAGAACGAGCAATATTCTATTGTTCTCCTATATCTCCAGCAGCTCAAACTCAACTTCATTCCTTAGCTATATAGGGTTCAATTCTCTTAAACCCCCGGCCTCTTTTAGCAGCATTTGTGCTCCAAAAACAACCATTTTGATTCAAAATTTGATGTTTGAGGTGTTATAATCTCTTTCATCAAACTTTTATACGTTCTTAAAAGTAATTTAAAAGTAGTATTTTGTGAAGTAAAGCTTGTATTTTACGAAGTAAACGGAGTAATTTACTCAGTGAAAGGAGTATAATACTAAGTAAAAGGAGTAAATAATAAAGTAAAAGTAGATTAAAATGAAGTAAACGTAGTATATTTGTAAGTGAAGCCACTTTTTGGCGAAGTAAAAGGAGTGGCGCACCAAATTAACTGAGTAAAAAACAAGATGATGCGCGAGCTCTTACCCTCCGAAATTCACGGCACCGTTGCCCTGGGCAAAGGACGATTCACCCTTATTTTTTTAAAAGTAGCCGGACTGGAAATAGGAAAAGGTTTAGTGATAGACCGAACCGACTTTACGACTAAAGGCACCCCCTATCGCATTTTTAAAAACGTGATGAAAAAAACCGGCCACGAGCTACGCTATGGCCGCATGGTGGATGGCAGCGGCTGGTTTGTGCAAAGAGTGGTGTAGGGGCTCGGCTTTATTACCCTTAATGCATCATAAATAGCGCTGCAGCCAATATTTCATTTTAGCTATAATAGCCGGCAGGTTTGCTTTCTTTTTTCCGGTAATCAGGTGGCCGGTGTGGCCAAACCAAACTGTGTCGGCAGGGGTACCGCGGGCTCTCAGAGCATCATACATGCGCTGGCTCTGCGAGGGTGGCACCAAATTATCGCGCCTGCCATGGATAAACAGCGAAGGCACCTTGCCGGGGCAAAACACCGGGCTGGCCTCGGCATAGAGGGCTGGCTGCTGCCTAAAAGTGCAGCCCAAAAAACGCTGGAATACAAAACCAATGCAGTAGTTTCGGGCGTAGCGATGAAAAAGGGTATCGCTGAGGTCGGTGGGGCCGGCCAGCGAAATAATAGCCTTTACTACCCCTGCCGTGTCGTGCGCCTGCCCGTAGAGCAAAGACAAATGCCCGCCCGCACTCACCCCGGCCAGGGCTACCCGGTCAGGGGCCATGTGCCCTTCCGCTGCCTGTGTGCGTACATACTGCAATACCCTATCCATGTCCTGCATTTGGGCGCGATAATCGCCACAGGCATAGCGATAATTGATACAGCATACGGCATAGCCCTGTTGCGTGAGCGCATGAATAATTTCGGGCTGCCATTGTTTTTTGTGACCAATAATCCAGGCGCCACCATGGAGGAGCACCACCACCGGGGTGGTGCTGTCGTGCTGCTGCGGCCAATACACATCCAGGCGGTGGCGCTGGTGGGGGCCGTATTTTTGGTTGTGCAACTCGGAGGCTGGTGGGTGGTCTGCTATGGCCGCTTTCATCAGCAGTAGCGAAACAAAAAACAAGAGCATTTTAGAGTAATGAACCATGGATAGACGGATTAGTAGCCAGCGCAAAAATACGAGGCTATAGAAATAAAGCAGTATCTGGCGCGGGGTGGCAGATAGCAGGAGACAAACGCAGGTAGCATGCAGCGGTATATTAGATAGCCTGCACCCGCTATGTAGCGTATAGCGGGGCCGTAGGTTTACAACCCGTTAAACGAAATACCCACGGCAAATTCGTTGGCCTTGGGGCCGCGGTCTTTCTTAAACACGCCCAACACACCATAGTAGGCGGTGATGTTAAAGCTGCTGTAGCCAATGCGCAGCATGGGGCCAAAGCGGAAGAGATTAAAATCCGGGAAACGTCTCTCTACATTCACCTTTACTTCGCTGCCTATCTTGGTTTTTATTTTGGTATGCGCATCCACGCGGATGCCGGCTTTAAAACCCACAGCAAATTTCCAGCAATTGTCCAGCTTATCGGGGTTGGTTTTTATTCTAAACTCTACCGGTATATCCAGATATTGCAGCGTAAGCTTGTTGACCTTGTAGCTGGCTTCGTTCACAGCCGGGTTGATGTTGGTTAGCTTATCGAAATGCGTGCCCAGCGAATCTTCCACCATTCCGTGGCGGCTGTAGATATTAGAGGCGCTGTAGCCAATGCCGGGCGCTATGCTGAATCGCGATTTCTTGATACGGAAATCGTAATAAAAATAAATGTTGATACCGCGGCTCCACCATTTGGTTTGCAGGCCGTTAAAGCCCGCGCTGTTTTTATTGTAAATCCAGTTGGTGCCCAGCAGGTCAATGGCAAACCGGTCTTTGCTGAACTTCTGAAACTTTTTTTCTACCGCGTTGCGCTTGTTAATCTGCTCCTGGGTCAGTTGCTTTTTCTTTTTCACTTTGGTGGAATCGGCCATGGGCTCCGAGGCAAAAGCCGAAGCGGCCAAAAGCAGTAAACCAAGCAGTAGTATATTTCTCATGTGTTCTTTTTAAGCCTTGTAAAACGCGGGGCGAAAGTAAATATTTCGTTCACTGTAGCCGGTTACACCTAAAACAATCTGCCGCGCGTATAGTTGAGCCAATCCTTAGCTCAGCGTTTCCCATTTTACCATTTCGGCATCCAGTTCTTTTTTGAGGGCTTCGTAAGCTGCAAAAAAGCCGGGGTCTTTGCTCAGCTCCTGAAACCGGGCGGGGTCGGCCAACTCCTGTTCGGTGTGGGCTATCTTCTGCTCCAGTTCGGCAATGCGCTGTTCGCATTTGTCTAAATCGGCTTTGCGTTTTTTAAGCGCCTTATCATCGGCCTTGGGCGATTCCTGTTTGGCAGGAGCAGGGCTGCTGCTCTTCTTGGCTTCGGTAGCGGGTTTCCTGGTTTCCTGTTTTTCCAGTGCGCGCATATTGTCCAGCGCTTTCTTTTCCAAAAACTCGTTGATGTCGCCAATATGTTCGCGAATACCCTCGGGGGTAAATTCAAAAGTTTTGGTAGTGAGGCCATGTAGAAAATCGCGATCGTGGCTCACTATAATAATGGTGCCGTCAAAAGCATTGAGGGCGTTTTTCAAAATTTCTTTAGACAACATATCCAGGTGATTGGTCGGTTCGTCCATCACCAAAAAGTTGCGCGGCTCCAGAATCATTTTGCACAAAGCCAGGCGACCTTTTTCGCCCCCGCTCAGCACTTTCACTTTCTTAAACACATCATCGCCTTTAAAGAGGAAACAGCCCAGCAGGTCGCGCAGTTTGGTGCGTATGTCGCCCACGGCCACGCGGTCCACCACATCCAGCACCGTGTCGTTGCCATCCATGCTGTCAGCAGCGTGCTGCGCATAGTAGCCAATGGTTACATTGTGGCCGAGCTCCACCGTTCCGCTGTCCATTTTCAGGTCGTTCACCAGCATTCGGCTAAAGGTGGTTTTACCCATT
>CAYQRR010000311.1:0-869 GCA_964419635.1 uncultured Chitinophaga sp.
TGTGCTTAAAGGCTCTGAAATCTAAAATCAATTCATGAGCACATCGACCAAATTCTTTGCCGGCATATAATACGTCATAATATTTCTCCAGTCGGGCTTTCATATAATTGGCATTAAGAATCGCATATTTTGTAGCATCGGTTACTCCTTGCGCACCCAGCATACGGATATATCCGTAGGAAATAAGCAAAATGGAAGCACTGCCATAAGGAGCTGCACTTACGGCATGTATCGCTTTATCCCCTCCGGTTTTCACCAGGGGGTTAGAAGGCAGATAAGGTGCCAAGTGCTTGGCAACACAAATGGGCCCCATACCAGGTCCGCCACCACCATGTGGTATCGCAAATGTTTTGTGCAGGTTAATGTGATTCACATCAGCACCAATTAAAGCAGGAGAGGTTAAACCCACCTGTGCATTTAGGTTAGCTCCATCCATATAGACCTGTCCACCATTCGCGTGGATAAGAGCGCAAACGTCTTTGATGTTACTTTCAAAAACTCCATGCGTAGATGGATAAGTAGCCATCAGGCAACACAAATTATCTCGGTGTTCTTCGGTCTTCCTAAGCAAATCTTCAAAGTCAATGTTCCCATGACTATCAGTAGCCACCACCACTACTTTTAGCCCACACATTACCGCGCTAGCGGGATTGGTTCCATGCGCAGATGCCGGAATCAAGGCAATGTCGCGATGCCCTTGACCAATATCACGCTGATAGGCGCGAATCACCAACAGCCCGGCATATTCGCCCTGAGCACCGGAATTAGGTTGAAGAGAAGTGGCAGCAAACCCGGTTACCTCGCTTAAATAGGTTTCCAGACCCGCAATAATTTCCTGATAGCCCGTAACCTGTTCTTTTGGAGCAAAG
>CAYQRR010000311.1:879-3589 GCA_964419635.1 uncultured Chitinophaga sp.
TGTTCGCAATCTCCGCCCAACTCACCGGTTCCAATTCAGCCGCAGCATTCAGTTTCATGGTGCAACTACCCAAGGCAATCATGGAACTGGTCAAAGATAGATCTTTGTTCTCCAGGCTTTTTATATAGCGCATCATTTGACTCTCGCTGCGGTGAGTATTAAACACCGCATGGGTCATAAACGCGGAGGTGCGCACTAATCCGGAAGGGAAATTCAACGGCTGCTCTGCGTGGCGGTAGATATCAAAAGTATACTCGTCTTTACCAACTGCTGTAGCAAACACCTTCACTATATCGCACACATCCTCCGGTGAGGTACTTTCATCTAAGGATATCGTTATTCCTGTTTCATCATAGAAGAAATTCATTTCATGATTGAGCGCTAACTGGTGAATAAAATCATGTAATTGATCTTTGCCCGCAGTATCTACGCACAACGTATCAAACGAATATTGGTTGGCAATATGAAAACCCAGATGCGTGAGTTCCTTTCGCAAAATGGCGTTCAACTTATGAATTCTGCGCGCAATGTTTTTAACACCATCCGGACCATGGTAAACACCATACATGCCGGCCATGATTGCGAGCAAAGCTTGAGCAGTGCAAATGTTAGAGGTCGCTTTTTCTCTCCGAATATGTTGCTCTCTGGTTTGCAAAGCCATGCGCAATGCGGGGTTGCCCTGCGAATCAACGCTTACACCAATAATTCTTCCGGGTATAATTCGCTTGTAATCATCCTTGGTGGCAAAAAAAGCAGCATGAGGCCCGCCATATCCCATAGGAACTCCAAAGCGTTGTGAATTGCCTACCACTGCATCAGCTCCCCATTCACCCGGTGGCAATAAAAGCGTAAGGGCTAACAAATCTGCCGCTACAGTTACATAGCATTCTACGGCATGGCACCGATCTACAAACTCACGGTAGTCGTTGACACTACCATCTTTAGCGGGATATTGCAAAAGCGCACCAAAAAAGTCTTTATCAATGGTAGCGTTTTGTTCATCCCCCACAACTACTTCTATCCCTAAAAACTCTGCACGAGATTTGAGCACATCGATGGTTTGAGGGAAGCATCTTTGAGACACAAAAAACTTATTGTGCAAAGCATCACGCTTGTTTTTTACCCCCCAAAACATATGCATTGCTTCTGCCGCAGCCGTCCCCTCATCCAACAAAGAAGCGTTGGCAATAGGCAATCCGGTAATATCGCTCACCATCGTTTGAAAGTTCAACAGTGCTTCAAGCCTTCCCTGTGCAATCTCGGCTTGATAAGGAGTGTATTGAGTATACCAGCCCGGATTTTCAAAAATGTTTCTGCGAATAACAGCTGGTGTTATGTTGTTATAGTAACCCATGCCAATAAAACTGCGAAACACTTTGTTTTTACTTGCTTTTTTTCGAAGTTCTTTCAGATAGGCATACTCGCTCTGCGCATCCGGCAAGGCTAATTTTTCTTTTCTGCGAATGTTAGCCGGAACTGTTTGATCAATTAACTCGTCCAGACTTTTCACACCAATGGCTTGGAGCATATCTACTAAGCTATTTTCATTTATTCCAATGTGGCGGGCAACAAAGTGGTCGGTGCTTTTCAAGTTTGTCATGGTGAGCATTTTAAAAGTGGAGATAAAGAGCCGCGAATGTAACAATCACAACTACTTTTGGCTTGTAGTAATCGGGGGTTTTCAACCTGTTACCAACATGATATAAATCCTGTGATTATCGAAATAGTTTCAGGGCCTCCTGCACATCTTCCACTTCCACCACTAAACGTGTATACTTTCCCTCTTTTAGCTCTACAATTATTGCATTCTGACGCTTTGAAACATCCCAAAACGTCCAAGTTCCACTGCGATAATAGGAGCCTGCTGTAATCACATACGGAAGATGGGTGCCGGGTAAACGCCAGCCTTTCCAGACCGGCAAATCGTTTACGTTTGTGTGAACAAGCTTAATGTTATCAAACGGGACTACTACCTTATCTTTCATGGCCCAAATCTTATGCCAGCCCAATACACGAAAAACATATCCGTCTTTGTCTTTTTCAATCCTTACCATAACATAGAATTTGCCTTACTGACGAACACATTTGACTTATATTTTCACAAAGCATGCAAAACGTGTTGCATTTAAGTTTTGTACAACTCATAGCGATTGGTTGTAAACGATTTTTAGATTCGTTTATGAAAAAAACATTCCCACTCTTAATCCTGCTGGCATTGATCAGCGGAAGTGCCATAGCGCAAACTGATATTTACGACAAAATAGCCGACAAAACCTGTGATTGTATCGCAAAGAAGGACTTTTCAAAGTTTAAGAAAGATGAAATGCAAACGGAGGCCGGTCTTTGCATTCTAAGTGCCTATTCCGAATTGGAAAACGAAGTACCCAAGAAACAAAAGATTGACTTCAAGGACGAAAAATCGCTGGAGAAGTTAGGCACCAATATCGGAATTAAAATGGCTACCAAGTGCCCGGATGGTTTAATGAAAATGAGTGGCGATGAGTCTGCCAGCGAAAGTAAAGCCCCCTCATCGACCCTCTCCCT
The DNA here is from genome assembly GCA_964419635.1 of uncultured Chitinophaga sp. GTDB lineage: Bacteria > Bacteroidota > Bacteroidia > Chitinophagales > LD1 > Bog-950. The sequence goes on from CAYQRR010000311.1 coordinate 3,424, forward strand.
GTCAGGAACCATTAAATCCTATAAAATAGAAACTTACCAAACCATAGTCATACAAGATAAAGATGGCAAAAACAACATCCTCCTTTGGCTTACTTATTTCCCCGGCTCCGATAGGATTCTGGAAAACAAAGACGCAACCGTTGGGCAAGTGGCAGAAGTAAGCTAT
>CAYQRR010000312.1:0-3561 GCA_964419635.1 uncultured Chitinophaga sp.
CCCATGAAATCAACCAACAGCATTGATAACGAAGATATCTCTAACTGCTTTTTCCGCATACTGGCAATGGCTAAAATGGTAGAACAAGATGCCGGCTACTTTCTGCCATACGTAGGCCACAGCGGTATCAAAAACGCACTGCACATACTTAAAAATTCCATTGCCAACAACAGCAAAGTGATACTACATGCCCACAGTGCCGATATGCAGCAGGTTATTAAGGCCGGTTTATCCGATGAGAAAATAGCCAGCCTTCACAACATCGTAAGCCGGTTGATACTGATGGACGAACAAAGCATTGCACAGTTAGAAGATGATATCATACAAGCAACCAAAGTAGTTAACACCTCTAAAACAACGTAAACCATGAACTATAACCAATTTCTCGAAAGCAAAATTAAAGTAGCGAAGTCCATTGGCATTAATGTAGATGAATCGCAGCTGAATAAACATCTATTCCCATTCCAAAAATTTCTTGTAAAGAGGGCGCTAAAGCATGGCAAGTATGCATTGTTTGAAGATTGTGGTCTGGGCAAAACCATACAGCAATTAGAATGGGCGCAACAGGTGTTAAACCATACAGGAAAACCCGTTTTAATAGTGGCACCGTTAGCTGTGGTTAGGCAAACAATTAAAGAGGGTCTAAAATTCGGCTACACTGTAATCAAGTATTTGCCAGAAATGATTACGATGCACCAAACACCCCCAGGCATTTATATTACCAACTATGATCAACTGCACAATATAAATGCAGATGATTATGCAGGCATAGTTTTAGATGAAAGCTCCATACTCAAAAATGAAGATGGCGCTATCACTAACCTTGTATTTGAGGCTTTTGCTAACACTCCATATAAGTTGGCTTGCACAGCCACTCCATCTCCAAACGACCCCATGGAACTGGGTACCCATGCAGAATTTTTAGATGTAATGACGCGAAATCAAATGCTGGCCATGTATTTTGTGCACGACGGCGGAGAAACTTCTAAATGGAGAATAAAAGGCCATGCAATTAAATCTTTCTATCGATTTGTTGGCACATGGGCAGTGATGCTATCCAGTCCCAAAAACATAGGTTTTGATATGGCCGGCTATGATTTACCATCGTTGAACCTATATGAGCGGCAGATTAAGACCACCCACAAAAACAATTTTGCGTTGTTTAATGACACCGCAGTAAGTGCTACCACTTTCAACCAGGAGCTTAGAATAACAAAGGTAGAGCGGTTAACCGAGGCGGCAAAGATACTGAATGATAGCAATGAATTATTTATAGCCACTGTAAAACAGAACGAAGAGGCTGACTTTTTGAAAGGGTTGGTTCCTGATGCAATAGAGGTTCGTGGAAACGACTCCCCGGAATTCAAAGAGCAAACCTTACTTGATTTTGCTGATAGTAAATTCAGGGTGCTTTTAAGCAAGGGAAAGATTATAAAATTCGGGCTTAACTACCAGAACTGCCATAACATATTGGTTTGTTCGCTTGATTTCTCATTTGAAGAACTATACCAGCTTATACGCCGGTGCTATCGTTTTGGACAGAAGCATCCTGTTAATTTATACCTTATTACTACTGATACTATGAGCAATGTAATTCAATCTATAAACCATAAACAAAAACAGTTTGAAATTATGCAAAAAGAAATGGAAGAAGCTATTAATGCCGATATGAATTCGGATAATGAAAAAAATGAATTACAGAACCAGCAATGCGAGATTACAGAATCCTATTCCATATTCAGAAATGATTCTATAGCAGAGATAAAAAACGTTCGCGATGAATCCTGGGGTCTTTCTGTCTTTTCCCCTCCCTTCCCTGAGCTATACGTTTATTCTTCTCACCGCGAAGACTTAGGCAACTGTAAAGATTACAATCAGTTTAAACAACAGTTTAATTTTTTGCTGGTAGAGTTATACAGGGTAATGAAACAAGGGCGAAATGTATGTATTCATTGCATGGATACGCCCATTCAAAAGGGCAAGCACGGATATATAGGCCTGCGTGATTTCAGCGGGGATATTATAAGCGCAATGACAGCAGCCGGATTTATTTACCATAGCCGGATAACTATATGGAAAGATCCTGTTGTGGAGATGCAGCGCACAAAGGCCCTAGGCTTGTTACACAAACAGGTTAAAAAAGACAGCACTATGAGCCGAGTTGGCATACCTGATTATGTATTGATATTCAGAAAAGATGGTGAGCGTAGTGATCCTGTCGCTAATAAGGATATACCGGTTGACTTATGGCAAAAATACGCATCGCCTGTATGGATGGATATTGACCAAGGCGATACGTTACAGGGGTTATCCGAGGCCAGAGATGAAAAAGACGAAAAGCACATCTGCCCGCTCCAATTAACCACTATAGAAAGGCTTATACACTTGTATTCTAATGTTGGTGACATAGTTGGCACTCCATTTTTAGGTATTGGATCTGAAGTATACCAAGCAGTTAAAATGGGCCGAAAGGGCTGGGGTTGCGAATTGAAGGAAAAATACTTTGAAGTGGCAAAGCGCAATTGCAAAAAAGCAGTAGAAAGTAAAAATCAGTTACGAATAGATATAACAGCATAACAATGAAAAGCGAAGTATTTAATATGGACTGTATGCTGGGTATGAAACAATACCCGGATAAGTATTTCGATTTGGCTGTGGTGGATCCGCCGTATGGTTTAGGAGAAAAATTAGTTGCCGGTACATGGAGTGTGAAATGGCAAGAAAAAGGATCGGAATGGGATAAATTACCCGATTTAGAATATTTTGAAGAATTAAAAAGAGTTAGCATTAATTGGATTATTTGGGGTGGAAATTACTTCATAGAATTTTTGCCAAATTGTAGAAATTTTATTTGTTGGCATAAGCCATACATGGATGGTATGCACTCTATGAGTAATGTTGAGCTTGCGCTAACTTCTTTTGATATGAATGCAAAAAAAGTATCAATAAACAAAGATAAAGGTGGCGAAGATAGAATACACGTAACCCAAAAACCCGTTGCGCTTTACGACTGGATATACCACCATTACCTGCCCAACGGTGGCCGTGTGCTGGATACCCACCTGGGCAGCGGCAGTAACCGCATAGCCGCGCACAAAGCGGGCAATATCGATTTTACAGGCTACGAACTGGATAAAGACTATTACGAAGCACAGGAGCTGCGTTTTAAAACGTATCTGTCGCAACCTTCATTGCAATTTCCTAACCTCAAAGAAACCGAGATAAAGAACAACCTGCCGACCTTATTTGATTTAGTAAACGAAAAAGCAGCATAACAATGGCAAACCACAAAAAAGCCTGGGCCGATGATGATAAAGTAATGCAAGGCCTGAAATTTCCAAATGTACCACCAGCTAAAAGGGCTCAACCCACCTCGGTAGATGACCTGATAGATGGTAAACCACAGCAACCGCCTACCGGCAAGTATAAATTCAGGTGTACCACCTGTAACAGGTACTACGATAGTAATAGTGAACATAAATGTAAGTAACCATGCCACGAAAATTATACTATGGTGAAGATGGTTTTCTTATATGGAATCCACCGTTTAGAACCGCAGAA
>CAYQRR010000313.1:0-3519 GCA_964419635.1 uncultured Chitinophaga sp.
TTATATGATGACCGCTACTTTTCAATACAAAGATCCCAACTATATGCTGGAAGCAGATTTGCGATTCAAAGCCTACATGCTTCGTATTTATAAAACACTATTGCTTCGTTAACAGGTTTCGTTTCATATTGTCTGTCAAAAAAATACTTTTGGTAAAAATCTATATCCGTGTCAAATCCATATAAGGTAGGTATCTTCAGTTTTATCACCATCGTCATATTTGTTTTTGGCTTTTATTTCCTAAAAGGCATCAACGTATTTGAGCGGAAGAATAGTTACTACTGTGTCTTTGAACGGGTGGATGGTCTCTATAAATCAAACCTGGTGGAGATTGACGGATTTCCAATTGGTCGCGTGGGCGAAATGAAACGCAATCACGAAACGGGTAGAATTGTAGTTCGTTTGGACCTGGAAACGGATTTCAGAATACCTAAAAGCGAAAAAACATACGCACAACTTTTTTCTACCGATTTTTTGGGAAGCAAAAAGATAAAGCTGGTATTTGGCGAGTCGGATGATTTCTATGCCGATGGCGATACGATCAATACGTTTTTTAAGAAAGACCTGACGGAACAGATTGGTGCAAACATTGACCCCATTATGCTCGAGGTGCGCAAAATGATGCCCATGTTGGATACTACTATTTATGGGCTCCAAATGATGTTTGATGAGAAAAATCCGAATGGTGTAAATACGACTATCCTACAGTTGAATCAGGCTTTGTATAAGCTTAACGCCATACTGGCTGCCAACGAAGCAAACCTGCAACTTACCTTCAAGCATCTCGAAGCCATCACCGGAAACGTAGAGAAAAACAATGCACAGATTACCAATATCCTTGAGAACTTTTCTGCCGTTTCCGATTCCTTACAGCAGGCCAATCTCAAGCAAACTATTCAGAATTTGAATACCACTATTGGCGAATTGAACGGATTGGTAAACGATATCAATGCCGGCAAAGGCACTTTAGGTAAGGTGATTAAAGACGACAAACTATATGCCTCTGTAGACTCAGCAGTTTTGAATATGAACGTGCTGTTGAAAGATATTAAAGCAAGACCATATCGCTATATCCGTATAAACGTTCTGGGTAGCAAAAAAGCCGAAGAACGTCAGGAGAAAAAATACAATGAGAGCAATTAATCAATTGTTCCATCGTTTGTTAATCTATCCGTTTCATTCATTTCACATGCGTCTTTTTTTATTGTTCATTATCGCAACTCCTGTGTTTTGCTTTTCTCAGGAAAAGAAGGAGGTAGAGATTATTAATGCCGATTTCCTGAAGTTTCAGGAGATCGATGGCAAAAGTTTCACGCGATTGGTGGGCAACGTACAACTCAAGCAAGAAGAAATGCTCATGTGGTGCGATAGTTCCCTGATAGATAAAGAGACAAATAGTGTGGATGCCTGGGGGAATATTCACATTCAACAGGACACCATTAATGCCTACAGTAATGTGTTGCACTACGATGGCAATACCAAGTTTGCTACACTCACCGGCAATGCGCGTATTTCAGATTCAAACATGAAGTTGTATACCTCCGAGCTTTTTTATGATGTAAGAAACAAAACGGCCTATTATGTAAGCGGAGGGAAAGTGCTCCGCGATTCTTCCGTCATCCTTAGTAAGCGGGCGTACTATTATAATAATACCTCCGAGGTTTTCTTTAATGGAAATGTGAGCATCACAGACCCCAACTACAACCTTACATCTGATACACTGAAGTATAATGTGGAAACCAAACGTTCCACTTTTTTCGGTAATACGGAGATTATCAATAAAGAGAGCCGTATTCTTTGCAACAACGGTTGGTTTGATAGCGAGTGCGATTTGGCATCGTTCGGACGTAATACCCAAGTGCTTAACCCTCCTCAAACTTTGTTAGCCGATAGTTTGTATTACGAACGCGGAAAAGGTTTTGGAAGAGCCTACTATCACTTTCAATGGATAGATACATCCATGGATACCGAATTGTTTGGCGAGTATGGCGAGTATTCCGAATCCAGACAATACATCATGGCCACACGGCATCCTTTGCTGATTTACAAGATGGAAAAAGATTCTTTGTTCTTAACCGCGGATACGCTGAAGAGCATGAACAAAAGTGAGCATGACTCGGTGCGCAATTTTTACGCTTACCGTCATGTAAAAATGTATATGAACCAAATGCAGGGTGTTTGCGATAGTCTGTTTTACTCGTTTGAAGACTCCACCTTCCGGTTCTTTTTTAAACCTGTTTTGTGGAGCGATGGCATACAAATGAGTGGCGACACCATATTCATAGTTCTTAAGAACAAGAAAGCGGATAAGTTGAGTATTTACCGTTCAGGATTTATTGTATCGCCTTCCGGCAAAAAATATTTTGACCAGATAAAAGGCACCAATATTTTTGGGTACTTCAAGGAAAACGAACTCTCCAAAATGGATGTAGAAGGCAATGCCGAAAGTCTCTATTTTGGTAAAGATGAAAAGGATAAATACATCGGTAACAATAAGGCCCTCAGTCGGAACATTGCTATATACTTTGCCAATAAAAAGATTGACCGCATTGTCTTTATCGCAAAACCCGAGGCCGTTTTTACGCCCACCAAACTCTTAACCGATGAACAACTGTATTTGCCCGACTTTAAGTGGCAGATAGACCGAAAGCCCCAATCGCGTGAGGAGTTACTCAAGTAAGCCATCGCCTCTTTTGATTTCTGCCGGTTTCTTTATCTTGGTTTAGTATCATATCAGTGAACTTTATACATTAGACTTGAAATTTTATTTGTTATTATGATTCAGAAGCAGAATGTTCTCATTTATGGCTGCTACGGCTATACCGGCAAACTTATTAGTGAACATGCTGTAAAACAGGGCCTGAAGCCTGTTCTGGCCAGGCGAGATGAAGCGAAAGTGAAATCGCTGGCCAATGCCTTAAACCTGGACTATCTGGTTTTTGACTTAACCGATGTAAAATTTGTTGCCGATAAGTTGATGCCATTCAAAATTGTATTGCATTGCGCGGGTCCGTTCAAGTTCACCTCCGAAATTATGGCTCGAGCTTGCCTGCAGGCCAAAACCAGCTATCTGGATATTACAGGCGAGTTTCAGGTTTTCGAAAACATTTTCAAGCTGGATGATAAAGCAAAGGAGGCGGGTATTTTGATGATGCCCGGAGTGGGGTTTGATGTGGTGCCCTCCGATTGTTTGTCTGCCTATTTAAAGGATGTGTTGCCCACAGCCGACACCTTGCAATTGGCTTTGCTCCAAAAAGGCGGACGAATTTCTCACGGCACAGCCATAACCGTAGCAGAAAGTATGGGCGATGGTTGTATGGTGCGAAGAAGAGGTAAGTTAAAGCACATAAAGGCCGGTTCGCTCACAAGAGCCATTTATGTTGATGACCGCGAGCGAGAATTCGTAGCTATTCCCTGGGGCGACATATCTACTGCTTTTCGGTCCACCAAAATTCCAAATATTACAGTATATAACTATGTGCCCTCCAAGGTAATTGAGAGTATGAAATTGAGTAATTA
>CAYQRR010000314.1:0-3484 GCA_964419635.1 uncultured Chitinophaga sp.
TTTTTTTAAGCCCAATATCAGCAGCCTGTTGGGTAAATTTTACGAGGAAAATGATGTGCGCAAAGATGCCGGCTACTCTATTTTTTATATGGGGATAAACATTGGTGCGTTTTTAGGAAGTGCAGCATGTGGCTATCTGGGTCAAAAAATTAACTGGCATTATGGCTTCGGACTGGCGGGCCTGCTAATGGTCTTAGGTTTAATAGTATTTGCCCTGTTTCAAAAGGTGCTGGAAGATAAAGGCCACTCCCCGGTTCCTCACGCAATGGAAAAACGTATTTATGGGTGGAAGCAAGAACACTGGTTATATCTATTGGGTTTTGCGCTAGTGCCTGTGGCCTTGCTCTTGGTCAAGTTTTACCAAGTAACCAACTACATTATGGTGCCACTTGGTATTGCTGCAGTGGTTTATATAGTTTGGATGGGGATGCAATATGAGAAAGAGGTGCGCGAAAAACTATGGTCCTGCACTTTACTTATATTTTTCAGTATTGTATTTTGGGGTTTTTACGAGCAAAGTGGAGGCTCGCTAAATCTAATGGCACTACGCAACGTGGATATGCGTGTAGGAGATAATCTATTGCCTTCCGCCATGGTGAACAATTCTATCAATCCGTTTTATATCATTTTATTGTCGCCTTTGTTTGCAGTAATGTGGAAGTGGCTAAATAGAAATAATGCGGAGCCTGGCACTCCATTAAAATTCGGAATCGCTTTTTTGTTGCTGGGTTTGGGTTATTATCTGTTTACTATAGGCGGGAAGGCGGGTGCCACAACCGGCCTCATGCCGCTCCTTTATTTTGCAGGCGGCTATTTGCTAATCACATCCGGAGAATTATTTCTTTCCCCCATTGGTCTTTCTATGGTGACCAAACTATCGCCTGCTCAAATGGTGGGGTACATGATGGGCGTATGGTTTTTGGCTTCCGCTTTCGGCCATGATTTGGGAGGATGGATTGGTGCACAAATGTCTATCCCCGAGGCACACGCAGATGGTAGTTTGTTTACGGCAGTTGAATCGCTGCCTATCTACATGAATGGTTGTTTTCAAATATCGATGATTTCGCTCGGTGGGGGTGCCTTTATTATTGCCAGTTCGTTTCTGGTTAAAAAGTGGATGCACGGAGTAAAATAATACTATGGATGGTCTGCCACTTCCAATCGTTCTGTAACCTGTATTGCTTTATTGTTACTAGCATAGATAACTCCTCTTTCCAGGTTCATTGATTTCAAAAAAGTAAGCGCTTCTTCTTTGGTTTGAACCATTCGGATATTTCTGCCGGCATAAAAAACAAGTTGAGGACTTGGTTCTTCATGCATCAAAAAAACAGTTTCATTTAGCGATGTGTTTTCATGAATGTAAAGTCCGTTACTTTTGTCGGCTATTGAAGCGTTTTTGTTGATGAAATGAAACTGCACAACCAGTAATAGCACTGTAATCACCAAACCAGCCCTTAGCACATTAGGTGACACCGCTCCGCTTTTCTTGATCTTATCATACAAGATACCCAAGAGCACGCTGAAAAAAAGAGAACCATATAGAGCCGTAAAATCATGCACTGAATAATTTAAAAAGAAGACGTGCATCAATGCTACCGGCATTACGCTCAACCAGATAAACCGATATCCGTTTTCGCTGAAAATGATCTTCAGTTTCTTTCTGCTGATTGCCAACCACACAAACAAACCTATGAGGAGGTATACCACGATATAGTTGACAACATAGTTGTATAGTATAGTTTTTGCGTACCATAGGTAGGAGAACAAGAAATGAAACAAACCATGGTCGGTTTCAGCTACACTGCCCCGTACTAAATATCGACTCAGCATTTCTTCTACATACGCACTCAAACCGTTTATTTGAGCGTACTGATAAACGATTAACCGTAAGAGAAGCATACTAACCAATAGGGTACTCCAGATAATAACCCTAAAACCACGGATATCACGAACATGAAGCAGGGAGTAAACCAAAACCCCTGCCGCAAAAAACGCTCCTAGCCACGAGGTGTAGAGCATTAGTGCCAAGACCAAAGAGTGGAAGAAAATGTATTTGAGGGAATAAAATTTTTGACGAACAATCATCTTTAGTGTAGTGTATACGCCTATTACAAATAGCGTTTGTACGGCCATGTCGCTCATGTACACATTCCCCTGAAACCACAGTGTTACCGGTAAAAAAGTATAGATGATAAACGCTACGATGGCACTTCTGTAAGGCATGGCACGCGCTCTGCTAAAACTAAGGAGGCAAACCGTAAAGTACACAAATAGCCCGCTAATAAAGTGCAGGCAGAGATTAAACAACTGTAGCGGCAATACATCTGGTCGGATATGCAGCAATTTGAAAACGAAAAATGGCGCGTAATAGGCAAAAGGCGGGTGGCTTACGTAATAGTAGTTCCCGTTTTTGTCAATCATCTTTCCGCTTTGGTTAGCGTAATTATTGATAGCCTTATCAGCTGTATAATGATAGGTCATTACGGGATTATATCCGTAGCGTTGAATGCCGTTATCATACCAGATTTGCATGATGCGAAGCGAAACAGCGGTACAAAATTCATGATGATTGGATAACGGGCGATTAAGTTGGGGCAAACGCACCACCACACTAAGCAAAAATATGCCGAGCAAAATGGGTAAGGTACGTTTAATAAAATCCATGGGGTAAACTGCTACTATGCGAATGTGGCAATTAACGAATGAAAAACAAAAGTGTTCAGTTGGTTAACCTACACTTCGGTTATGGCAGCAATCTTCCGTAACTTCTTGGAAATGGAATGGTTTCGCGGATATGTTGAAGCCCACAGATCCAAGCTACCAATCTTTCGAGCCCTAATCCAAAGCCACTATGCGGCACATTGCCGAATTTTCTAAGATCGAGATACCACTCAAACGCACTCATGGGTAGCTGGTGTTCTTCAATCTTATTCTTAAGTCGTTCAATATCTGTTTCGCGCTCTCCACCCCCCACTACTTCGCCATAGCCTTCCGGGGCCAGCAAATCCACTCCTTTGGCGTACCCCTTATCGGTTTCATCTTCTTTCATATAGAAAGCTTTTACTTCCTGTGGCCAGTTGTAAACCATTACGGGTTGTCCAAACATTTTGGTGAGCACCGTCTCGTCACTGCCGCCAAAGTCGTCTCCGCGTTTAAAGTTTCGGGCACTGTTTTGCCACTGTGGGATGTTCTGAAGTTTTTCATCTAGGTCCTTTATCTCATTTTTCAACTTATCGATGCGTGCCTGGTTAAAGTTCACCTCTCCCTTTTTTAATTCGCCTGATGCAATTTTCTTTTCCCGATCTGCAATGTCTGTTTCTAATTGAGCTCTTTGGTTTTTCAGCGCGGCTTCTTCATCTGCAAGCATTTGCAAAGATGTTTTTCCATTTACCTCTTTTTCGCCTTTGATTACGCTTACGGCATCTTCGTACTTCATTCTTATAAATGGTTCGCGCACTTTCTCCAGGTAAGTGGTGTCGCGTTC
>CAYQRR010000315.1:0-3478 GCA_964419635.1 uncultured Chitinophaga sp.
ATACTATTTATTTTTAAATTTTGCTGATTATCAAATAATTATTTTTACAATTAATAAACTCAAAATCAACACGCAGAGAAAAAATAAGCGACTTGTAGTGGAAAAAGTGCGGAAAAAAAATATGCTGTTAGGAAAATACGGTACGGTTTTGCGTGTTGCATCGCATTTTTGAACCATAAAATAAAGATTATGAAAAAGTATCTACTCTACATCATGGTATTGGCAGCTAGCCTTTCAGTTGCTGCACAAGACTCAACAACAACTAAGAAAAAGCCAAAGATTAACCTGAGTGGTGATGGTATATATCTGCGCGACAGCACCTGGAAAATAGGTGGCTTTGCCGGGCTTACCCTCAGCCAAGTGGCGCTTTATCAATGGGCACCGGGTGGCAGTAATAACTTTTCATTCATGCTGAATGGTAATGTTTATGCCAACTACAAAAAGGGAAAGATTGTTTGGGAGAACAGTTTTGATTCCAAGTGGGGTATGGTGGCCAACGGTTTAATCCGTAAGGCGGCTCTGGCCAAAAGAAATTTTCAGAAGAATATAGACATCATCGCCCTGAAAACGAATGTGGGCTATGAAGTAACCAAACAATTGTACGTTGGATTTAAGGCAGCTGCCGAGAGCCAGATTACCCGCAGTTATGACTATTCACTAACCGACACTTCAGGAGGACGATTCAGAAGGTACACCATTTCAAAATTTGGTGCCCCGGCAGTGCTCACGATTGGTCCAGGCTTAACCTGGAAACCCAAAGACTATGTAACCGTGTTCTTCTCACCGGTAGGCGGCAAGATGACTTTTGTGACTAAAGATCGTGTGCAGCGCGATACCACAAAAGCCATTGACGGCTCTTTTGTAGATAATTATTACAACGATGTAGACGAAACAAGGTTTGGACTACAGGCCGGCAAGGCTTTCATGGGTGAGTTGGGGCTAGAACTAGATGTGCTGTTTCAAAAAGACATTGTAAAAAATGTAAACTGGAAAAGTCATTTGAATGTATTTGTTACCTACCTCAACAAGGCTTACAATACTGAGATGCCTAATTATTACTCTGAGCAGGATTCTTTGGGCTTTATCAGTATAGCGGCAACCACCAAACATATACCGGTTATTCGCTGGGACAATGACATTGTTTTTAAAGTAAACAAGTGGCTGAGCGCAACGCTGAATACCCGTTTTGTATATCAATACAATGCACAGGTACCTATAGATAAAATCAATAATGCTGATAAGACCAAAGGGGCTGATGGCATTACAGATAAAGACAAAGCAGGCAACACCATCAATGCTTTCAACAAGCTACAGATATTTCAGCAGTTTGGGGTAGGCTTAGCCTTTAAATTCTAGTAATTATCAAAAACGGCCAGGTAGGCCCTGCTGCATAAAATCGCAGCAGGGCTTTTTTATGGCTTAACATTTTTTGAGTTTATAGATTGATGCTCCATATAATTTTGGCGACTCAAAAAAATACAATATGGACATAGGTGCCTTAAACGAACGAATCAAACAGGAAAGCGAATTTGTTGAGTTATTGAATATGGAACTCGGCAAAGCAATTGTAGGGCAAAAGTATATGGCAGAACGCCTAATGCTGGCCCTATTATCCAACGGTCATATTCTACTAGAAGGAGTGCCGGGTTTGGCAAAAACGCTGGCTATTAAATCATTGGCATCTGCCATCAACGGCAAATTTTCACGCATACAATTTACGCCCGATTTGCTACCGGCCGATTTGATAGGCACAATGATTTACAATCAAAAGGAAAATGATTTTGCCGTAAAGAAGGGGCCGGTGTTTGCCAATTTTGTATTGGCCGATGAAATAAACCGCGCTCCGGCTAAAGTACAATCGGCTCTATTGGAAGCTATGCAAGAAAAGCAGGTAACCATTGGAGAAAACACGTACAAACTGGAAGAACCATTTTTGGTATTAGCCACTCAAAACCCAATTGAACAAGAAGGAACTTACCCGCTACCCGAAGCACAGGTAGACCGGTTTATGCTGAAGGTAATTATCACCTACCCCAAGAAGGAGGAAGAGCAGTTAATTATCCGCCAAAACCTTTCATTGGAGAACAAACCAATACAGGCTGTTGTGAACAAGGAAACCATCACCCGCGCAAGAAACACCGTGCGCGAAGTATATATGGACGAAAAAGTGGAGCGCTACATTCTGGATATTGTGTTTGCTACCCGCAAGCCGGAAGACTATAAACTGCAGAAGATTAAAAGTTTTATTACGTATGGTGGTTCACCGCGCGCCAGCATCAATCTGGCCTTGGCTGCCAAGGCTTATGCCTTTATAAAGCACAGAGGGTATGTAATACCCGAAGATGTACGGGCCGTTTGTTATGATGTTATGCGTCATCGCATAGGGTTAACCTATGAGGCAGAAGCCGAAAACATAACGACAGAACAAATAATCAGCGAGATACTAAATGCAGTGGAAGTGCCTTAGTCATTATTGCAAAAGCCCATTCTAGAGTAAGAGGAAATGGACAGCGAGGAGAAAAGAAAGAAATTACGAAGAATAGAAATCAGGACGCGCAAATTATCTAACCAGGTATTTGCCGGTAGTTATCACTCTGCCTTTAAGGGCCGTGGTATTTCTTTCAGTGAGGTGCGCGAATACCAATATGGTGATGATATACGGATGATTGACTGGAACGTAACCGCGCGCAATCGAAAACCATTTGTGAAGGTATTTGAAGAAGAGCGGGAGTTGACAGTGATGCTACTGATAGATGTGAGTCAGTCTTCCTTCTTTGGAACAAGGACGGAGTTTAAAAATCACCTCATTGCCGAAATCAGCGGGGTGCTTGCCTTTTCGGCCATCACGAATAATGATAAAGTGGGGGTGCTGTTTTTCAGCAATGTGGTAGAAAAATTTATTCCTCCCAAAAAAGGAAAGAGCCACATCATGCGCATCATTTCTGAGATATATGATTTTCACCCGAAGCATACAGGTACCAACATTGCCGAAGCATTGAAATACTTTAACAATGTGGTAAAGAAAAAATGTATCGCCTTCTTGCTCTCTGATTTTATGGATACCGGATTTAAAGATGCCTTGAATATATCCGCCAGAAAGCATGATTTGATTGGGTTACATATTTATGATGAACGGGAATCCAAGCTCACTGATGCCGGTCTGATACAGATGCGCGATGCCGAATCGGGCCAGGAATTTTGGGTTAATACCTCCGACAAAAAACTACGAGACGCTTACGCAAAACATTTTGAAGAAAACCGAAGGGCTGCCAAAGAAATTTTCGGCAAAAGCGGAGCCCAGCTCGAAAGCATCCACACTGAGGATAACTATGTGATTTCGCTCATGAGTATGTTTAAAAGGAGGGCCGGTAAACGATGAAAAAGAAAGAGATAAGTTTGATAGCGCTGCTAATTTGTAGCACTTTTTCGTTCAGTCAAACCATTTCTGCCACTTTAAAAGCAGATAGTAGTCACATTC
>CAYQRR010000316.1:0-3472 GCA_964419635.1 uncultured Chitinophaga sp.
AAATTTTTTGTTTTAAAAAAAATACGCATTGCCGGGTCCCCAGACCTTCCAGGTTTGTCAAACCTGGAAGGTCTCGTTTCGAGTGAAACTGGTGATTGCGTTTGCACAGTTACAGGCGAAAACGACATAGTTACAAGATGAAATGACATAGTTACAAGCTCGTCCTTGACAAAGGGGCCTTGGCGAAAGTATCTTGCCAACCTGTTTGCGCCGCATGCTGCACGCAGATGCACTCCCGGCTGGAATGCGATAATACAACCGATACGTTCACAAAATTTGACTCGAAATGAAACTTTTATTTTCCCTGATGGCAATATTGCTGTCATTTGCCTCAAATTTACATGCGCAGACAGAGGACCCTCCCATTGATAGCATTGGCACCGACACTATGGAGATGGTTTACCTGGACAGCGTAGTACTCCAAAGTCCCAACAGAATTACGATGGAGGCTGCTTGTGCAGTTCGATATGCCCTAAACGCAGACGTCTATCTCCGTTGGGACGCCGTTCCGGGCGTCACGAGTTACACCGTACTTTATCAATTTATCGGCATGGGGCAGTCTGGCTGACAGCACAAGCCAACACCAATGCGCTACTGCTGGAGGGCGTGCCGTTGGATACAACCATTATTTGTCAAGTGGTACCGCTGGGTATCGGCCTGGAGGATGAGTGGGAATCCGATGTAATCAATGTTTCAACAGCAGCACAAAGAGAACCTGTTGTTGTATCGCATGGGTTTTACAATCGTTTGGAAGCATGGTTCGCAAAAGAGGAAAACGAAGAAGGTTTTTGCCAGTTCTTGACTGACGTTGAGGGCGTTGACCAATAAGAAATACTGTCTTTCTTGCAGGCTTATGCTTTTGACAATGCTGTGTTTCAAAAACCTGCGAACAGCAGCACTAGCAGTTTTCAGGCCTACTTCCCGCCTGATGCTGTTTTTGGTGCCGGGCCGGAGCAATGGTGTGTCCCGGTGGTAAGTGGCAGTTGTAGGTGCAAAGTGATCAGTAGGGGGTCTAACCTTGCTACACCGAATTTCAAGATGGCCAGCTATCAGGTGCTTCCGAAAAAGTATGCAAAAATAATAGGCGTACTACCAGACGGCACGGGTGAGTTTGAATATCGAAGCGAAGCTGGTGCAGCCAAGTTTGCCACACTCAAACAAGACAGGACAAGCGGTGGCAGCGCCCTTGTACGTAGTAATCTACCCTTAAGTGGCGACCCTCAGAGCGTAACCACAGAGACTTCCGAATTAGTTTTTTTTCTCGCGTGCATTAACAATAGCGGAATTTTCAATACTAACCTTCCTGTAGAGTGTGATTGCGCTCGTCCACTGCATGTTTACTATGAGTACACGACAAAACTTCGGATAATGTCGAAAACAAGGGGTTGTATCTGGAGCAAAGGCTCGGAGGCTACCGCCGAGGATTGGGCATTTATCGGTGTTTACCGGGGCAAAACTGGCGATATAACACCAGTGGATGCCGGACGCGCCACACTTAACTCTTCATGTAAATCCAACTGGAACCCGGATTTTTGGATCAAGTTGTTGGATGTACTAAATCCTGTTGCCCAACACTATGTCCAAACACTCGACTCCACGTCAGGCAACAAGATACCTACCACCAACCAGATCAGTCAATTTATTAGCGGGCTTCAGACACTTATTAAAACCCCGTTCAAAATTACCGACAATGGCGGATGCAAAGATGAAGAACGCGATGCAGCATTGGTGACTGGAAGTAAAACCTACATGCTTGGCCCGAATGAACCCATACGTGTCTCTCTTTTCAGTTCTTACTACATTCGCACACGTGGATATGGTTGCTGGCGCTCCGAGGCTGGGGTGGCCAGCGACTATTACCTCCTTGGAGTAGTGGAAAGCGAAGCCGATCCGGTTAATCCCGAGTGTTGTGCAAATAAGTACGGGAACTATATTTTGGGTTCCCAATCAGCCCCATACAGCAACACGATTACCTTTGGCCTCAATGCAGTAAATAGTGGTGCCAATCGAGCGGATCGCGTCGGATTTCTCCTGTCCCTGTTTGGCGGATGGTATAACCTGGGCACTATAGCCGGAAGTGGAATTGTGATTGTACCCTATCAGTATTACAACGAATTGTCAGGCCCATCATGCATCTACAGCGATAACGACCAGCGACCGGCAACAGGCATACAGGCTAACAGTGTGTCGTCAGATGCCGCCCTCAAATTCGCCGTTTTTCCAAGCCTAACCAGCGATCTGCTTAACATTCAGGTTAGTGCCGGAGCAAGGTCGGAAATGCGCGTAAATCTTTATGATGCACAGGGGCGCCTCGCGAAGGTAGCCTACTCCGGTGAAATAGAGGTCGGGAGCCATTTGCTTCATTTGCCCGTGGGTGAACTCCCCAAAGGCGTATACCTGGTGCAATGCGAAACAGGCACAACAAGACAAAATTTCAAAATCGTAATTTTCTAAAACACTGCTTGAGTCATGAAAAAAACAAATTCAATTCTGCTGGCCCTGTGCTTCCTGGGGCTGCTCCAAGGGTGTAAGGAACGCTGCCCGGATTGTCCGGATTACAAAGTTTGCGTGGACGGAGAGTGCGTATTGGAAGAGGATTGCTTCGAACTCAACAATACGGTTGTATGTTTTGATAATCTTTACCTCGGAGTAGTGGAGGGAAACTCCTGTGTAGACACCATCATTTTCAATGGCACAAACACTTCCCTTGGAAACGACAAGTCCTTCATCTACTTTGTGAAATCTCGCCCGGTAGGCCTTGAGCACAGGTCGCTGCTTGTTACCAAAGAATTGGGCGACAACGAGTACATCATGGGAGATGTGATGCCGGTTTGCGGGGATTGGTTAGGCGGCCCCGGTGTTTATTGGTACTTCTCCAACATCCACTGCAAGATATACCCGGACAGCGTTCGGATGAACATCTACTTTCAGGCTTCTGACCGTACATTTGATGATCCGTTTATTGACAGTTGTCAGGTCACGCTTTACAAAAAAGCATTCTTGCCAAAATAAAAGGTGAAGCAGCCGAGGGGGAGCATTCCTCTCGGCTGTATTTTCCTGGTATGAAAAATCATGTTTATGAATTAGAAAAACTAAGATCTGTTCAAGTTGTAGAGTTAAATTATTTAATGGCTATGCATAAAATGATTACCGGTGATATCAAAAACGCCTTGAATGAGTTGGTCGTTTTGGTTAAACAAAATGATGATTTGCCATATATCTATTCTGCCCTAGCTTATTGCCAAGTAAAACAAAATGAATTAGATGAAGCCAAAAAGAATATTATCTTTGCACTTCAAAAAAACGGCAATGACATATTAGCCAAATCATTACAATAAAAACTTATTTAGGTAGAGACGTGCTATAGCGTCTCTACTTGATTTAAATCTTTATTTTTTTTTGAAAATGCCAGCCATTTGATATGAGGTAATATTAGAATGTGCTTTTCTTTGGTATGCATAAAGTTTAATTT
>CAYQRR010000317.1:0-3423 GCA_964419635.1 uncultured Chitinophaga sp.
TGCGATAGAAGCATGAAGACTTTAATTTATACCTCCGCCCTTGGATTTATCTGCATGATTGTGGAGATGCTCAACATGCGCAGGTATATAGTGCCGGTGGCAGTAACCGGCCTTGCTGTCATCTTTGGGTTAAACATCCTCGACTGGGGTCTTGCCGAGTCGCATTTCAACGGCATGCTGGTAACCGATCCTTTTTCGGTGGCATTTTCGGGATTGTTGTTGCTCATTGGCTTTTTTATAGTGCTGCTGAGTGGTCATTTTTATAAGAATGAGGAAAGCAAGCTGAGCGATTATTTAGCTATTATCCTTTTTACACTGGTAGGTGCATTGGCGATGGTATCGTTTGGCAACGTGGCCATGTTTTATTTAGGCATTGAGCTACTTTCCATATCGCTCTATATATTGGCCGGAAGCAAGAAAAAAGATCTACGCAGCAACGAAGCGGGGATGAAATACTTCCTGATGGGGAGTTTTGCATCGGGCATTTTGTTGTTTGGCATCACGTTAATTTATGGAGAAACTGCCTCTTTTAGTTTGCAAGGCATTGCAGCCTACACGACCGCTCACCCCAGTCCTTCTGTTTTATTCTATGTAGGTGTGGGAATGATATTGATTGCGATGCTCTTTAAAGTATCGGCTGCTCCGTTCCACTTTTGGGCGCCCGATGTGTATGAAGGTTCACCAACACTCACCACAGCTATGATGGCTACTCTGGCTAAGATTGCTGCCTTCGCAGCTTTCTACAGACTGTTTAGCACTTGTTTTATACCGGCTTACCCCGCTTTTGCCTGGATGCTATCGGCTGTTGCTGCCCTCACGCTTATCGTTGGTAACCTGAGTGCGCTGCATCAGGATTCATTTAAACGGATGCTGGCGTTTTCGGGTATTTCGCATGCCGGATATCTTCTGCTGGGCATACTTTCTTTGTATGGCAAAACCGACCAAGCTATTTTCTTCTATTCCTTTGCATATGCGGTAGCCTCTTTGGCGGCTTTTGCTATGGCTATTGTCGTGGCAGCTAATGCCGGCAGCGAAAAGATAGAGGCATTTAACGGATTGGGTAAACGCAAACCATTTTTGGCATTTGCCTTAACGATTGCCATGCTGAGCATGGCCGGCATTCCGCCTTTTGCCGGGTTCTTTGCTAAGTATTACATCTTCAGCGAAGCTGTAAGGAACGGACATGTATGGATTACGGTAGTAGCGGTGCTCGCCTCCATAGTGGCAGTGTTTTATTACTTTAAAGTAATTGTGGCGATGTACACTAAAGAAAGTGCCGAAGCCGCTTTTGAGATAAAACCAGCTTACTTACTGGTGATTAGTGTTTGTGTATTGCTGACTATTCTGTTTGGGTTGTTCCCCTCCCAGCTGGCTAATTTGCTGTAGCCTTATTTCTTCTTGATATTGAGATTTGCAGAGGTCAGGTAAGTGCCCTTGCCGGTGTATAGTTTTATTTTGTAGTTGCCGGGGTCAAAGAATACCACTTCTTTCCAGGCAAAATTCCAAAGGTTTTCCACCTTTTGCGGCATGCGCAAAATCTCTTCCTCTTTGCCGGTTTCATTGATGAAGTATATGCGAAAGTCCAGCGCATCGGTGTTAAACTTATCATCGGCTTTGGCCAAAAACTTGAGCACGCCCCCGTCCTCGTCCACCATAAATGAATTAGAGAGCATTTGCGGCTTGCCTTCTTTGTTCACGTCTTCGCAAAACTGCAACGAATACTGTGCACTGGCCCATGGACCACAGGCCATCAGGGAAATGAAAAGGAGCTTTTTCATGGCAAATAAATTTGGATAAAGGTAAAGTAAGGCGGCAGGGACTGTGCCTTGGTTGCAAACGCATTCCGGTAGATAATACCCTAAAAACTACACCACTACTGTTTCTTGAAATCTAAGGAGAGCGAGTTGACGCAGTACCGCTGACCGGTTTCGGTGGGGCCATCGTCAAAGATGTGGCCGAGGTGGCCACCGCAATTGGCACACATAATTTCGGTTCTTATCATGCCGTGGGTAGTGTCTAACCTGGTTTTTACTTTGCCTCCGGCTATTTCGCGGTCAAAGCTGGGCCAGCCGCAATGCGATTCAAATTTCATGTCGGAGGTAAACAGTTCGTTGCCACAGCCGGCACATACATACACTCCTTTTTCGCGGTGCAGATAAAATTTACCGGTGCCGGGATACTCGGTTCCTTTTTCGCGGAGGATATGATACTGCTCGGGCGACAATATCTTTTTCCATTCGGCTTCGGTTGCAGGAGGGGTGTGGGGCTGGTTGTTTTCGTTATTCATAGTGGTGTTGCTGGTTGTGTGATTGGAAGAAGGGTTGGCAGCCTGCTGTGCACAAGACGAAAAGGAAACAGAAATGCTGAGAAGTATAAACAGGTGCTTGTGCATGATTCAAATTTAGTGGTTTAACGCTAAAGGCATGGACACAGTTTGCCGGGCTTAGAGGTGTTAACAGATTTTGTTTAATGTTGTTTTATGTTGCAAACTATCTCAACCTTCTTTTGGCGAATTGCCGGGCTCAAAACCTTTTTGTCGGCTTTGGTGCTTTACCTGTTCTTTGGCGGATATGTGATGCCCACCGGCCTAAAGACCATGCAGGAAATGGCCGGCAAGCCCGTGGAAGTCCTCGACCTGCAGTTTTATTACACCGAAGCAGATGCCAAAGCTATCTTAAGCGAATATGGCCCCGGGTTGCTTAAAAAGGCAGCCGTGTTTGAGGTGATTGCCGATAGTTTGTATCCCATTGTTTACACCTATCTCTTCATTGTTATGCTGGCCTGGCTGTATAAATCGGTGGCGGCATACAGGCCGGTGCCGGCACACCTGCACCTGCTTCCTTTTGTGGTGATGCTGGCCGACTATTGCGAAAACACCGGCATTGTGCGCATGTTGCTCACCTATCCCGATTTTGGGGCTATGCTGCCGGGCATTACCACCGTGTTTACCATGCTGAAGTGGACGGTGCTGTGCCTAGAGGGAGTGCTGATAGTGTTTGGCTTGTGGCTGCTGTTCTATTTCAGAGTGGTGAAAAACAAATAAACTACTCTACATAAGGCCACAAACCGCGCAGCCCCATATCTACAATCACTTCGCCTTTGGAGGGTTCCCATTTGCCATCGTTCACTACCTCTATCCATTCAAAACTTTTATTGGTGCTGAGGGCTACTACAACTACTATATCCTCGGTTTCGTTGCCGGTGATTTGCAGTTTGCTGCCGCCAAACGGACCGGTAACTACACAAGAGCCTGCGGGAATGCGAACCAGAGCACGAATACCTCGTCGAACCCGGAATGCGCGCCACCGTTTTTGCCTCCGGCTTCGCTTCGTCGCTGGAACTGGTGAAAGAAGGCGCGGCCGAAATTCAACAGAAAGAAGCTTTCGCACCCATCTGGCTGAAACGCCGGGAAGGGCCGAAGCC
>CAYQRR010000318.1:0-3414 GCA_964419635.1 uncultured Chitinophaga sp.
ACCAACAGATGCAACCACAACACAAAACAGACTCGCCTCCGACACCGGAGGCGAGTCTGTTTACGTTACATTAGTGAAATGGGGGTGTGTTTATTTTTCATTTCTCTTCGTGCAACCCCAATTGGTTCTCCAACTCATGATACCCGACATTAAAAAGTGCTTTCAATTGTCGGATGCGTTCCAGTACTTCGGCATTCGGTTTCTCCTGCTTCTTACTTTGTATGCCCACAATTAACACATTCTTGGGGGTGTGTTCGGTGCTGATAAATTCAAACACTTTGGTTTTGTAGCCATAGGCCTCCAGCACAAGAGCCCGAATGGTGTCGGTGAGTATTTCGGCCTGTCTTTCTTCGAGAATGCCAAACCGGGTAATGGCCTTTAAATCATTAGCGGGTTGAAGTTGTTTCCGTATTTGCTTATGGCAGCAGGGAGCACAGATTATCACCTTTGAATTTGCCTGAATGCCCCGGGCAATGGCCTGATCGGTAGCGATATCGCAAGCATGTAAGGCAATGAGCATATCGGGCGAAGAGAGTTCCGCAGTGTCAATGGAACCTGTCGTAAAATGCAATTGCTCAAAAGCGGCTTCGGCTGCCAGCGTATTGCATTTCTCCACCAACTCGTGGCGGAGCTCCACTCCGGTCACCTCAGGTGATAGATGAAGTGCATTTTTCAGGTAGTCGTATAAGGCAAAGGTGAGATACCCTTTGCCCGAACCCATATCAGCAATACGGAAATGGGCGGGCAACTGCGCTTCTCTCACAATGCTGTCTACAATCTCCACGTATTTATTGATTTGTCTGAATTTATCCTGCTTGTCGCTCTTTACCTTTCCATCGGCCGATGTAATACCCAGCGAGCGCAGATACAGATTGTTGTCTGCCATCACAAATCGCTTTTTCTCTTTGTTATGCGACAGGTCCGGCAGTTCGCGGGGCAATGATTTTTTGGTAGATAATACTGCCTTATCGTTTTTGGAAACACTCAAGTGATGGCTGGAGGAAGTCAAAAATAAATCGGCCTTATAAAAATCACGCTGTAGCATTTGATCAATCAAGTGAACTGATTCGTCTGGGGAGTAGTTTTTAGTAATGTCTTTGGTAGAATAGCGATACACGAAATGGAGCCGGTAACCGGATTTGAGTTGTACCGGTTTTACGAATACATTTTTCCAATCGCTGGGTTTGTTGCGCGGGTCGCTGAGTGTCAACTTCACTATCTCGCGTGCGGTGATACTTTTTTTCAGCGTATTCAGAAAGTCATGGATGGCCTGCGAGGGCGAACTGCTCATAGGCACAATGATAGCCATTTACTACCAGCGAATGAAACAGGATAACCGGTGATGGAGCAGGCTTAAATGTAGACAGGAGAGGAGCTCGCAGTCAAAAGTATCCGCTGCTTTTTTCATATTTAGCCCGACAAAAAAGCAGGATGCAAAAAATATTGGTAGCCAACAGAGGCGAAATTGCTCTTCGCGTAATGAAGAGTGCGCGCGAAATGGGAATAAAAACCGTAGCAGTGTATTCTGAAGCGGATAGGAATGCACCACACGTTCGATATGCTGATGAAGCCGTATGCATAGGACCGGCAGCGTCTAAGGATAGTTATTTGCGGGGTGATAAAATTGTGGAGGTTGCCAAACAGCTACAAGTGGATGGCATCCACCCGGGCTATGGATTTTTGAGCGAAAACGCGGCCTTTGCCCGTTTAGTGGAAGAGAACGGCATTACGTTTATTGGTCCTACTCCTGATTCCATTGAAGTAATGGGCAGCAAGCTGGCCGCCAAAGAAGCAGCTAAAAAGTTTGACATTCCTATGGTACCCGGCAGTGGTGGTGCCATCAGTAATGTAGAGGAAGCAAAAGCCATTGGTGAAAAAACGGGCTATCCGATACTCATAAAGGCGAGTGCCGGAGGGGGTGGCAAAGGGATGCGTGTGGTGCAATCGGCCGATGAATTAGAAGAACAAATGCTGCGGGCACAGAGTGAAGCCAGAAGTTCGTTTGGGGACGACAGTGTATTTATTGAAAAATATGTGGGTTCGCCTAAACATATCGAGGTGCAGATACTGGGTGATAATTATGGCAATATTGTGTATCTGTTTGAACGGGAGTGTTCTGTTCAGCGCAGACATCAGAAGGTAGTGGAAGAGGCTCCGAGCAGTTGCTTGGATGAAGCGAAACGAAAAGCGATAGGTGAGGCCGCTGTAAAAGTGGGTAAAAGTTGTGCTTACATTGGAGCCGGCACCGTGGAGTTTTTGGTCGATGAGCAGTTGAATTTCTATTTCCTGGAAATGAATACCCGCCTGCAGGTCGAGCATCCCGTTACCGAAATGATAACCGGTGTAGATTTGGTAAAAGAGCAGATTAAGATTGCCCGCGGGGAGCCATTGAGTTTTACCCAGCAAGACCTGCAAATACGGGGACACGCGGTGGAGTTGCGTGTGTATGCCGAAGATCCGCTCAATAATTTTCTGCCCGACATTGGTCGTTTAGAGCAGTATAAAAAACCAGAAGGCCCCGGAGTGCGGGTAGATGATGGATACGAAGAAGGAATGGATATTCCCATTTACTACGATCCAATGCTGGCCAAACTTGTAGGCTACGGAAAAGACCGCACCGAAGCGATTGACCGACTACTTCGTGCCATACATGATTACAAAATTGTCGGTGTCAAAAACACCCTCCAATTTGGGCGGTTTGTTTTGCAGCACCCCGATTTTGTGTCCGGAAAGTTTGATACCAATTTTGTTGGTAAAAACTATCAGCCTGAATTATTAAAGCGGGAAGATGAGCGTGAAATGGAAATTGCAGCCCTCCTGGCACATTACCTGATAGAACAAGCCGATGAAAAACCAACGTCAACAGGCCCGGTTACCAGCAAGTCCGGCAAAAGCAATTGGGTAAAGAATAGAAGCAGTTACCGCGATTAAACAGCTTGCTTATTGACAGTTGACCGTAATATAAGGGGTAAATACAGGATTGCTGAAGTTGCCCGAACGATCGCGGATGCGTATTTCCCACCTCACGCTGTCCGTGGCTTGCGGAGGAAATTTTTTACACGCAACAGGCGGTGTAATGATGGCAATTTCACCGCTGATATCATCAAACTTTCCTTTGGGTTCAATGTAGGCCGCTTTGTAAACGCTCATATAACACGAGTCGCGCTCATCCAGAATAAACATTGTTTTAAATGGGTCGTAGTAAAAACTGCTGTTACTCGCTGGCACTTTGCACGCAAATGGAAGGGTGTCTATGGTTTGCGTTCCATCTGGAGCGCCAATATCTCCGTTGCCATCGGTGAAGCTGATGGTAATCAACAGCGAGTCGCCCTCTATCATGTTTTGCTTAGAAACGGAGATAAACTCAATAGCCGGCACATCGGGGTAGGTAGGCGGTTTCACGCAAGATGAAAT
>CAYQRR010000319.1:0-3375 GCA_964419635.1 uncultured Chitinophaga sp.
GCTTTTAGTTCTTGAATGCCGCGGATGGCGATGGGGATGAGGCCGGTGTAGTTGAGGGCTTTGTAATGGATGCTATCATAGATAAGTGTGCCTGATGAGTCGTAAACAGGTGGGAATATGTTTTCTGATATCAGGTTAGGCAACACCGTGTCTATCTGCTGAGCAATAAAACCGATTTGTCCGCCAACAGGCAATTGCATGGAGGGGTAGGTGGACTTTTTAAACACGTATCGCTTAGGTTGTAGTTCGTCAATTGTTTGAAGAGCGCCTCTGTATTCTACTATGCTATCCTTAAGGCGTAAATCAGAGGTTTCTGTTACTGTGCCTATAACTGTTACATTACCATTTAGATAAGCCGCTGTGCCGGGCGCGCACACATCATTTGTATATTCCCAACCAGTGCCTCTTGCATATAAACCAATGTTAAGCTGAGAACGAATTTGATCCGTTACACATTCCGGCTCTGTGATAAAAATGCCGCCCATATTAAGCAGATTGGTATTCCCTGATGCCACACCCCATACGCCATTATTGATGATATTAGCAAAAGTGTTTTGTGCAGCACCATAAGTGCCAATATTGAAAATGGAAGATGATGAGGCAGAACTGCCCCACACTCCATAGCTGCCGATTTGCGCTGTGATAGTAGTGCGTGAACGAACACCTGCAAAGGAGTTTGTATTTACAATATCAAATAATGCAGCAGGGCTGGTGGTCCCTATGCCGGCACGGGTGCCGTTATCGAAAATGATGCTGTTGCAAATTTCTTTTGTTCCAGCGTTTGTCCAGCGGGTGAGTTGGTTAGTGGAAGGGGCGTTACAAGTTGTTACATTGTTACTAAGCAAAGAGTTCAGTTCGCGATACTTTATAAGCCCATCGTTCGAGTTATCCCAAACTAAAACCTTGGTAAGGTTATCGCTATTAACATTTGTAACAGAGCGCACTGCTGCATTGCCCAATACATCTAAAGTTCTATATGGGTTACTGCCCAACGTTTTGTAGTCACCGATGCCTACATAGCCATTTTGTGTAATTCGCATTGTCTCAATACCATCAACTGTATTGGCAGGATCGTTAGGACAATTTGGATTGCTGCCTGCAAGAGAAATAATACGGAAATAATGATCTGAAGTATTTGAACACTGATCATCGCCCCAGGCGATTACTGCATCGTTATGATAAGTGCCATTCACACTTTCTTGTTTAAGGCCAAAGTATGCATTGTCTCCGTTTATATCGATGTAGGTTCCTAAATCCATCCAATTTCGATACCCACCAGAAGTTACATCAGCTCCCATATGGAGTAAGGAAACAGGATTGGTTACTTTAAAACCCGTACCCGTTGCAGCATAGCTGATACCAACTCTAGTAGTGGAGGTATAAGAATTTCCATTATTTGAACTGTTGCCCTGGGTAATACGCAGTCTTTCGAAAGGATAAATAGAAGGTGTTACACCCAAGGTAGTAAATATTATATCCCCATCCTGCACTGCACTAAGCACAACATTCTTACTACCGCTTGGATTAGCAATACTGAATTTTTCGCTACTTGAAACATTGCCACTAAACATACGCCACCTTGTTAGACCGGCTGGTGCATCGGTACGAAATACTTCGCCAGCACTTGTAATGCTGCCATTTTGCGGTAGCAGAATGTTATTACCATCTATATGCAGCAGAGAGTTGGTGTAGTTAGTGCCAAAGTAGCCTATGCCCACAGAGCGTGTCCAATCTTGATTATTTGGTAATGAATTATCGGGCTGTGCAAAAAAATTATTTACGGAGCCATTTGTAATCCATTGAGAATTTGCAGTTTGATTAATTAGCAACATCAACAATGTTACTAATACGAGAATGAGTATTGATTTCATGATTTTATGTTTTTAGTTTTCAATAATCACTTTAAATGCTTTTTGGTGTTTCGTGTTTTGTATGTGAACCACATACAGTCCTTGTGGTATATGCGATACATCAAGCACGGTTTCTTTTGTGTAAAAATTTATCTTCTGCTCTATCCACAATCTGCCTACTGCATCTTGCAGAAAAACATACGTGTTGTCGGCAAAGCCATCAAAGGATGTTAAAGTAAACTTGTCTGTAGTAGGGTTTGGGTAAAGCGAAACATGAAAGTCACTGTGCCTATCTTGAGTATAGATGTGGTTATAGATGCAAGGTGCTTTTATCGAACTGCTTGAAAAGGAGGAGACAAAATTTGGTAAGCCCTGAGTGGCTCTGCCGCTTCCAAGTGGCTGTGCTGCGTATTGAATATTGCAGGTTGAGCCAAGTATATTGGGGTTTTCAATTATCGAAAGAAAGTTAGGGTTAAGAATACTTCCGGAGGTATCTATTTCGTTAACTATGTATACTTTTCCATCCAAGCCAGTCTGACCATCGTTTGAGAGCGTAAAGCGTGAACGAAATACCAAGGTTTTTGTCTGGTAGATAACTGAATCCACCCCTGAATTAATGTCAATTTGATACAATCCTGCACGCAATAAATACTCCGATTCAAAATAAAGCTTGGAGCCATCAGGTGAGAAAAATAATGACTGAATCCAATTTGTTACTGGCAAATCAAAAGCTCCATACATTATCCCTGTCTGATTGTTAAAGCGAATCAGTTGACCTTGGTAAGGTATTCCTGTAATGGGTAAAGACCAACTTACAATCTGAGCAGCCCACAAACCTGTAGGTGAAAAAACTAAATTAAAGCCACCGTTTAAGTAGTACGATTGTTGAGCAACAACAAAATCCTGCCCCGCTGCCGAAATCACCGGCACACTATCCACCCCATCGCTTGTTACTTTGTAGGCAAGAAATTTATCGCTGCTGCGCTCATGGCTTACCACCCAGTAATCGCAACCGTTGGCATGGCGGGTGGCGGCTAACTGTTCTGTAACAGGAGCATAAAGCAATTGGTCGCTATTGACAACACTGCCTAATCCGTTATCTAACCGTAAATCAATTTCATGCCAACGCAATCCGCGTTGAAACTGGTTTTCCCAGCCATCTATGGTAAATAGATAGTATGTGCTGTCGTCTCCGGGCTTGGGTATAAACAGAGCACCATCACGCGGGGTAGAAACTCCGGCAGGTCCTATGCCGCAGCCGTTAAGCATGGGTTGGTGGTTTCTGTTCCACACACACCATTGGTTGGTCGTGCCGGAGCCATAACCGAAATATGCAACAAGATTTCCGTTTAAATCAGAAATAGCAGCAGTTCTTTCCAGTGTTCCGATCTGCCCTAATGTGTCGGGCATTGGTGAGCCGCTACTAAAATCAAGTCCCGCCCTATCCCCAAAATACCAATGGTTAGTTCGTGCTAAATCCGGGTTTTGTGCCCCGCAAAACTGCCAGTAGTAAAAAAACAAGAGC
>CAYQRR010000320.1:0-3365 GCA_964419635.1 uncultured Chitinophaga sp.
ACGCTTTCGCTAAATGTATAGAGTGAAACCTGAGCGTTGGTTATTTCAGTTACAAATATTACAGCAATTACTGAGGCTAACTTTAAGAGAGAAGTAAATTTTCCCATAACTTATTTTTATCTATAGTTTAATGTCTATCCAAATTGGTAGGGCGCGAAAATAAAAAAACAAAAAGTGTCAATTTAAGTTTTTTTAATGCTATGTTTTTTAGATACAATAATTTACATCACTTCAAGTATGCATTGAGGCGTCCAAAATAGCTCAAACAAAAAAAGCCCACCTTTTGCGGTGGGCTTTTTGTATAGAGTTCAACTATTATTCGGCAGTTGCGTCCTTCTTTTTTGCGCTGCTTCTTCTTGTTTTCTTTTTCGGCTCTGCGGCTTTGGCTGCATTTTTGTTTTGTGTGTAGCCTTCGTTGAAGTCTACCAACTCAATCAAGGCCATTTCAGCAGCATCTCCAGGGCGAAAACCGGTTTTAATCACACGGGTATATCCACCCGGGCGCTCTCCTACTTTTCCACCAATCACGCCAAACAATTCTTTAATGGCTTCTTTATTTTGAAGATAGCTGAATACCACGCGTCTGTTGTGGGTAGTATTGTCTTTGCTGCGGTTAATGAGCGGTTCAACATATCCGCGCAAAGCCTTTGCCTTAGCTAAGGTTGTGAAAATCCTTTTATGCTCAATCAAGGAACTAGCCAAATTGCTCATTAAGGCATGGCGGTGGGCGGAAGTGCGTCCTAGATTGTTTACTTTATCTCCGTGTCTCATTTCAATGAATATTTATCTGTTATCGTATTATGATCAGTAGATCTGATGGTTTAGTTATCGTGCAGGTTAAATTTTTCGAGATTCATTCCGAAGCTCAATCCCTTTTCGTGCAGCAAGGCTTCAATTTCCACTAACGACTTTTTACCAAAATTGCGGAACTTCAGCAAATCGTTGGTATGGAACTGAACCAGTTCTTCCAAACTATTGATCTTAGCCGCCTTCAAGCAGTTGAATGCACGCACCGAAAGATCTAAATCTTCTAAAGGTGTTTTCAACAATTTGCGCATATGCAACACATGCTCATCCACCATCTCAGTTTCAGCAGCAGTAGGCAAGTCGAAAGAGATATGCTCATCTGTAATCAACATCAAGTGCTGAATGAGCACACGAGAAGCTTCTTTTACAGCCTCCTCCGGGTGAATGGTACCATCAGTAGTTACATCCAAAACCAATTTCTCGAAGTCCACACGCTGCTCCACCCGGAAAGGCTCCACAGCATATTTCACATTCTTAATCGGTGTATAGATAGCATCCACCGGAATAAAGCCTATAGGGTGCTCTTTAGAATTTTCGTCAGCGGCTACATAACCACGACCTTTGGTAATGGTTAACTCCACTTCCAGGTTTACGTTTCCTTCCATGTTGCAGATAACCAATTCCGGATTCATCACCTGATATACGTTGGTGTGTTTTTCAATGTGCTCCGCTTTAAACTGGCTTTGTCCTTTCAAAGCAATATAAATCTTCTCAGAAGCGTTATCATCATCCATTACCTTTTTGAGACGCACTTGTTTCAAGTTCAATACAATCTCCGTTACGTCTTCAATTACCCCTTTGATGGTAGAGAACTCATGGTCAACGCCTGAAATTTTCAAACCACTAATCGCAAAACCTTCCAAGGACGAAAGAAGCACTCTACGCAATGCGTTACCGATAGTAACTCCAAAACCAGGCTCTAAAGGTTTAAACTCGAAAGTGCCTTCAAAGTCTGTAGCTTTTTGTAAAGAGATTTTATCTGGTTTATGGAACGCTAATACTGACATATTGTATTTTGTTTTGGTTTATAAATTTTCGTTTCTAAATGACCGAAAGCCTGAACTCGTCAGACCGTCCGGTTACTATTTAGAGTACAATTCTACAATCAACTGTTCGTTGATGTTTTCTGGGATCTGGTCTCTCTCCGGAAAGTCTACAAAAGTGCCTTCTACTGCTTTTTCATCAAGTACCAGCCAGTTGAACTTCTTTCCTCTTTTTCCAAGTGCATCTATCACTACATCCAAGTTTTTGGAACGTTCGCGCATAGCCACTTTATCGCCAGGGTTCAAAGTAAAGGAAGGTACGTTTACTACAGTACCGTTTACAGTTACGTGTTTGTGCAATACTAGCTGACGAGCCTGTGCACGTGAAGCAGCAAGACCCAAACGGAAAATGGTATTGTCTAAACGAGCTTCCAATAGTTTCAGGAGGTTTTCACCGGTAACTCCTTTTTTGCGCGCTGCTTTTTCAAACAGATTACGGAACTGACGCTCCAGCAAACCATAGGTATATTTCGCCTTCTGCTTCTCTTGCAACTGCACAGCATACTCCGATTGAGTCTTTCTCTTTTTGGAGAGACCGTGCTGTCCGGGAGCATAACTTCTTTTGTCGAAATTCTTATCGTTTCCGAAGATTGCTTCTCCGAATTTGCGAGCGATTCTGGTTTTAGGTCCTGTATATCTTGCCATAAAATGGATTGAAATTATTCTTTGTGTTTAAAATTATACTCTTCTTGATTTCGGAGGACGACAACCGTTGTGAGGTATGGGGGTAGTATCGTTAATCATCGTAACATCAATACCACTGGTAACCATAGTACGGATAGCGGACTCGCGACCACCGCCCGGTCCTTTTACAAAAACCTCCACTTTACGCAAACCAGCATCGTGCGCCACTTTAGCAGCCTCGGCAGATGCCATTTGCGCAGCGTAGGGCGTATTCTTTTTAGAGCCACGGAAACCCACTTTACCGGCACTGCTCCAACTGATGGTTTGACCTTGCATATTGGTAAAAGTGATGATGATGTTGTTGAATGTAGCGTTTACGAAAGCTTTGCCTTCTGCATCTACTTTCACCACTCTTTTCTTAGCTTTTGCTTTGGCAGTAGCGGATTGCTGCTGCTGTGTTTGTTGCTTTGCCATTGTTCTTTATTAGTTGTGTCTGTTGTCTTTAGTTATTACTTAGTCACCATTTTCTTGTTTGCCACCGTTTTGCGCTTACCTTTTCTGGTTCTGGAGTTGGTTTTGGTTCTTTGACCACGAACCGGAAGTCCTTTACGGTGACGGATGCCGCGATAAGCACCAATATCCTGCAGACGCTTAATGCTCTGCTGCACTTCTCCGCGCAATTCACCTTCCAGTTTCAGATTTTCAGCGATATATTTCAGGATACCGTTGATTTGCTCATCGTTCCAATCTTTTACTTTGGTATTCAAATCAATCTTTGCTGCTGTAAGAATCTTTTCAGCTGTTGTAAGACCGATACCATATATATAAGTAAGGCCAATGATGCCTCTTTTGTTCTTTGGAAGATCTACACATGAGATACGTGCCATGTTG
>CAYQRR010000321.1:0-3361 GCA_964419635.1 uncultured Chitinophaga sp.
AAGTTCCACTTGGCTGAAATATCTATTCAAAAGCGCTGTAAATTCTTGTTCCGAGTATTCCCTTATATGAAAAATATTGGCGGGCTTGTCTGTTAGTTTCTTTCCGGGGTTTGTCACATTTCGGTTAGGCGTTGAGCATATAAAAACACCACCGGTTTTTAAAACTCTGCTTACTTCCTTTAAAAATGCTTCATCTTCCTCAATATGCTCTATGGTTTCCAACGACACATATACATCCGCAGTGTTATTATCCAATGGCAGTTGTGTGCCGCTGGCCAAAGTGAATTTGGTAAAAGGGTTTTTACACTTTTGCTTTGCCTCATCAATAGCCTCTTGGGACACATCAAAGCCATGGGTGCTGGCGCTACCTTCCGAAAAAGTATTTGTGCCCTCGCCATTACCGCATGCACAATCTATGACTACTTTTCCTTTGGTGTATGGTGACACAAATCTAAAACGTGCGTGGTGCTCCATAGCCACCCATTTGGGCATTAAGAAGTTTCCGGATAATCTTTCCTTTTCTACATCCATTTTCAAATATAAGGGAGGCTAAATAAAGGTTTTAGGCGAATTTTTACGATTCAATCGTTTTTCGGTCGCACCTAGAACAATGCTGGTTTCTTACTGTTTTTATTTGAACTCATTCTAAATAGATTTGCCGCGTGAACCAGGAACAGATTCATGATGAACAGCTAAAAGGAGCAATAGTAGATG
Organism: uncultured Chitinophaga sp.; assembly: GCA_964419635.1. Lineage (GTDB taxonomy): Bacteria > Bacteroidota > Bacteroidia > Chitinophagales > LD1 > Bog-950. The sequence continues at coordinate 715 of CAYQRR010000321.1, forward strand.
TGCTCAAAACTGTATTTGACCCGGAAATACCGGTCAATATATATGACCTTGGGCTTATCTACGAGATTAATATTTTTCCCAGCAAAGATGTAGAAGTGGTTATGACATTGACCTCCCCTAATTGTCCGGTTGCCGGCACACTGCCGGGCGATGTGGAGCAAAAAGTAAAATCGGTTAGTGGTGTAAAGGATGCCATTATTGAATTGGTCTTTGAACCACCTTGGAACCAGGAAATGATGAGCGAGGAGGCTAAACTGGAGTTAGGATTTTTATAGCAACATTTTTTTTAATCAATAATCATAAACTATGTATCCTCAGGAATTAGTAAACCCTATGAAAGCAGACCTTGCTGCTGTAGGCTTCGAAGATTTGATAACCGCTGCAGATGTAGATATTGCATTGACGCAAACTGCGGGAACTGTTTTTTTAGTTTTTAACTCGGTATGCGGCTGTGCAGCCGGTGCAGCACGCCCGGCCATCAAAGATGCTGTAAGTAAAGCCGCTAAAAAACCATCTAAAATGGTGGCGGTTTTCGCGGGGGTAGATAAAGATGCGGTTAATAAAGCAAGAGAATATACACTGCCTTATCCTCCATCATCACCCAGTATGGCATTGTTCAAAGAGGGCAAACTCGTACACTTTGTAGAAAGGCACCAGATAGAGGGCAATAATGCCGAGACGATATCAAATCATTTGCAGAAGGTGTTTGAACACTTTTGCTAGGTAACTGCAAAGTCATGAATGTTTTCTGGTTAATTCGCAGCCGCTACTGGTTCGCGTGCGAGTTACCTTTGCTTTTTTACATTCGCGCCCGATTAATTCAAGCCAATAAATATGTCTAAGTTTCACAAGCTGACTATCGCAGCTGTAAATCAAGAAACAGCGGATGCAGTTTCTGTATCCTTTCACATTCCTGATTCATTAAAGGAAGTTTTTCGCTTTAAACCCGGCCAATACACTACCTTAAAACTGAACATTAACGGTGAACAGGTAAACAGGTCTTATTCTTTTTGCAGTTCACCTTATTTAAACGAATTGCCTACCATAGCCGTGAAAAGAGTGCAAGGTGGAAAAGGGTCTAATTTTATCAATGATACTTTTAGGGCAGGAGTAGAGGTGGAGGTGATGGAGCCAATGGGTAATTTTCATTCCGAGTTAGCAGCCACCAATGTAAAACATTACCTTCTTTTTGCCGGAGGCTCTGGTATCACCCCCATTTTCTCCATAGCAAAGTCAGTTCTCCTGGCAGAACCTTCTAGCAAGGTGACCTTGTTTTATGGCAATAGAAACATAGCCAGCATCATTTTCAAGTCACAATTAGATGCATTACAGGCAGAAAATGTAGGTAGGTTAAAAATTGTCTACATACTGGATGCACCGGAAGCCGGATGGACCGGATATACTGGATTTATAGTTAAAGCCAAAGCGCTAGAGCTTTTGCGCGAGAATACGGACCTGCATTTTCAGCAAGCCGAGTTCTTTATTTGTGGTCCTACACCCATGATGAAGGAATCGGAAAGTGCTTTGCAGGCATTAGCGATTCCGAAGGAGCATGTACATATTGAATATTTTACAGCCAAAGCAGAAGAAGATAGACATGCTGCCACATCAGGCTCAGTGTCCGATTCAGTGGAGGCTTTTAACGGAAAAACAAAAGTTAAAATCATTTATGATGGTAACACCCGTGAGTTTGAAGTAAGCGAAAAAGAAACTATTCTGGAAGCCGCTCTGGATGCAGGATACGACCCACCCTACTCTTGTATGGTAGCCGCCTGCTGCACTTGTCGCGCCAAGTTACTTTCCGGAAAAGTGGAAATGGATGACCGAGAAAGCTTAACGGATGCGGAAATCGCTAAAGGATATGTGCTTACTTGCCAGGCCCATCCCAAGAGCAATGGAATTGTCTTAAACTATGACATTTAGTCAAAATGCATCCCGTTGACGGCTCTGTAGCACAATTATTTACGTGCAATTCGCTTATTTTTCTCACTATTTTCTTTCATAGCTTTTTTATTTGGAAACAAAATCTACTTTTGCCGTCCCAAAATTTTAAAACGGAATGCCAACAATTCAGCAATTAGTTCGTAAGTCGCGCACCATCATCCGCGCCAAGTCAAAAAGTCGTGCATTGGACTCTTGTCCTCAGAAGCGCGGTGTTTGTACACGTGTTTACACCACTACTCCTAAGAAGCCAAATTCGGCTCTTCGCAAAGTAGCTAAGGTGCGTTTAACCAACCAGGTGGAGGTAATTGCCTACATTCCGGGTGAAGGACACAACCTGCAAGAGCACTCTATCGTGCTTATCCGCGGAGGTCGTGTGAAAGATCTTCCGGGTGTTCGTTATCACATTGTGCGTGGCTCATTAGATACGGCCGGTGTTGAAAACAGAAAGAAAAGCCGTTCTAAATACGGAACGAAGCGCCCTAAAGCAGGTGCAGTAGCTGCTCCGGCAAAGAAAAAATAATCATAAGACAATAATTACTCAAATACTCATCCATATATCATGAGAAAGAAAAAAGCTCCCAAGCGTTACGTTCAGCCAGATCCTAAATTCGGTGATGTAATGGTATCGCAATTTGTAAACCGCTTAATGTGGCAAGGAAAAAAGTCAGTGGCATACGAGATATTCTACGATTCTATTGACCTT
>CAYQRR010000322.1:0-3338 GCA_964419635.1 uncultured Chitinophaga sp.
ACATTCCATAAAAGCAAACCACAGGCAACAAGAATTATTATACACTTTTACAAAGAAATTTCAGATAAAACAGAGTTACAACCCATCTTAGATATGTTAGATGATTTGGGTGAACCCGAAATGCCAGTTATTGTAATTACGATCAATAAAACTGAAAGCAAAGAATTATTAGGTTTTGATATGGGCAGTGAAGGTAAAATGCCAAGAAGTGGCACATACACAAGCGTAGGGTTCAATAAATTCTTACTATTCAACAATACCAGATATTTCGAGGATAGTAAACTATCAGCAAAGGATTATCATTTCCCTATCAAACTTTCTTTCAAATCAAATAAGCCGGAATTACTAACTATTGATGTTTTGAAAGAATTAATAAACCAGGTTTATTCTTTTTCAAGGATGTACTGGAAGAGTGTCAGCCAGCAAAACTTACCAGTCACAACAATTTATCCCGAAATGGTGGCAGAGATATACCCCCATTTTGACGAGGATAATTTACCAGACTTTGGCAAAAGCAATCTTTGGTTTTTGTAGAAAAGGAAATCGTTTCGCAATGCGAAACAGTATTTCGCACATTTAATTTGAAGTAAAAAAGGAAATGATGAATCAGACAATATACTTAGATTATCAGGCAACAACGCCAACCGACCCCAAAGTGGTTAAGGCTATGCTTCCTTATTTCTTGGATAAGTTTTTTAATCCTGCTTCTTCCAATCCATCAGGAGCTGAAGTAACCACTGAAATAGAGGAATGCAGGTCTGTCATTGCTCGAGCTATAAACAGTCAATCAAATGAAATTTTGTTTACAAGTGGTGCAACCGAATCTATAAACCTTGCTATTAAGGGATTATTTGAACCTGAGAATAGTGGACGTATTGTTACCCTTAGAACGGAACATAGTGCTGTTCTGAATTGTTGTCGTTATTTAGAAAGAAAAGGTATTCCCGTTTCCTATGTGGACGTTGAAGAAAATGGTTTGGTCAATTTGCAAAAATTGTCCGCTGCAATAACAAGTGAAACAAAACTGGTTTCAATAATGCAGGTAAACAACGAAATTGGTGTTATTCAACCGATTGAAGAAATTGGTAAAATCTGCCGTCAAAAAAATGTTCCATTGTTTGTGGATGCGGCACAGTCATTCGGTAAAATGGAAATAGATGTTCAGGGCAACAATATTTCCATGCTTGCTATTAGCGGTCATAAGATTTATGCACCAAAAGGAATTGGTGCTTTGTATATCAATGAAAAACTGAAAAATAAAATCGTTCCGCTTCTTCATGGTGGCGGACAGGAGAATGGTTTGCGTTCCGGAACATTAAATGTTCCTGGAATTGTTGGTTTTGCAAAAGCAACTGAAATTGCAGTTGAACAAATGCCGATAGAAAAAAACAGAATTTTGACATTAAGAGACCTTTTGTTGAAACTGATTCAGGAAAAAGTTTCTGATGTTGTTGTAAATGGTGATTTGAAAAACAGGATTGCCGGAAACCTAAACCTAAGTTTCAAAAATATTTCCGGTGATGTATTGCTAAATCGACTTGAAAATGTAGTGGTATCAAGAGGAAGTGCGTGCAATTCTTCAAAGAATCAAGGTTCACATGTGCTGAAAGCAATCGGGCTTCCTGATGAACTTTCAGATTCGGCAATCCGAATCAGCATTGGGAGATTTACAACAGAAGAAGAAATAATTCATACAGCCGAAAAAATAAGTTCAACCGTTAATAATATTCGTAAAATTTCAACATTCGCTTAATATGCAAACTTTAGACTATATAATAATTGCCATTTATTTCATTGGTTTGTTGGCAATCATTTTAATGATTCAACGGGCAAAAACCATTGAAGATTTTGCCGTTGGCTCACGACAAATTCCTAGCAGCATTGTATTTGCTTCGCTTGCTGCAAATGCAATCGGTCCTGGATATTCAATGGGATTAGCTAACAAAGCAGCAGCCAATGGTTACGTATGGTTTTATATTTTCCTTGCATTTTCCTTGCAAACATTGTTAATTGGTTACTTTGTTGCCCCACGTTTACGAAGTTTTTCCAAAGCGTACACTATTGGCGACATTATGGGCTATCGCTACGGCAAATTGGTAAAATATATTTCGGGATTGCTTTCCATTTTGCTCTGTGCCGGATTTGTAGGAGCTATTGCTAATGCTTCCGGCAGCATTATCAATACTGTTTTTGGTATTCCTTTCATATGGGGTGTAATTATTACCACTATTGCCGTAATTGGCTATACAACCTATGGCGGCATAAAAGTAGATATTATTACCGATGTATTGCATTTCGTAATTATGGCTATTGCCATTCCTGCCATTTTAATTTTTATGGGTGCAGAAAAAGGCATTGACAATCTGATTCAACAAATTCCCCCAAAAATTTCATCAGCTTCGGGGGGCTTTTCTAACATTGCTATTCTTGGTTTGGTATTGAGTTTCTTTCTTGGGGAAACGCTAATACCCTCTTATACCAACCGTGCCTTAGCTGCCAAAGATGAGCAACACGCCAAAAGCGGGTTTCTGAAAGCAGGTGTATTTACAATCTCTTGGTTTTTAGTATGTGCAAGCATTGGCGTATTGAGTGCAAGCCAATTTCCCGAAAGTCAAAATGTGTATCTTACGGCTATCAAGGAATATTTGCCTGTTGGCGTATATGGCTTAGTGGTGGCTGTATTGGTAAACATTGTAATGAAAAGTCAGGATTCACTTTTAAATGCTGCTTCGGTGGCTTTGAACAATGATATTCTTGGAAATTACGAAAATGGAAAGAGCGAAACCTCAAAAGCGCTTTTTGTCACAAGGATTTTCAATGTATTTATTGGGGCGGTTGCTGTTTTGTTTGCCGTAAATGTGCCAAGTGTGATTGATGCCTTGTTAGTGTGTTACACGCTTTGGGCTCCAACCATTGTGCTTCCGCTTATTATAGGTGTGCTGAAAAAAGACGTAAAGCCAATTTCCGGTTTGTTTGCCATTATTGCAGGCGGCATTGGAACGGCAATTTGGGAATGGGGATTACACAGCCCGAATGAAATTCCGTCTTTGTTAGTAGGAATCGTATGTAATCAATCCGTATTTTGGTTGTCTGAATTGGTTACCGGAAAATCAATAGAAAATTCGTTACTTCAACCTGTTAAAGAATAAAAATATGACAACAATTTTCATTTATACTTCTGTTGCCGTGTGCATTTCGTTTGGCGTGTATGTATTGGTAAACCTTATTAAGAATTTTGAAACACTAAGAAACAAATAATGTCAGTTCTATCAGTAGAAAAATATAATCAAAAATCTGAGGCGGAATTGCTCAAACTTCTGAGTGATGCGGTTTCATCT
>CAYQRR010000323.1:0-3309 GCA_964419635.1 uncultured Chitinophaga sp.
TTTGGATTTGAAACCAACCCGCGCTGGCGCCAGTATCAATATCCCGAAGGCTTTTTGCGCAAGTTTTTTTTCTCGGGCTACTTTGCCTATGGCATGAAAGATAAGGACTGGAAATATCTGGCCCTCACCCGCATTAACCTGCCGCGCAAAAACGACAAGTGGCAATCGCTGGAGTTCATGTATCGGTACGATATGCGCGTGCCGGGTCAGGACGAAAACTCTAACCTGCTCACCTTCGACAACGTGTTTAACCTCATTAGCGGGGCCACACTCGGGCGCATTATGAAAGTGAGTGAATTCAGAATCAGCTACGAAAAAGAATTTTTCCGGGGCTTTTCTTCGTCCCTCACCTTTAACGAAAAAACCTATTTCGACATTCCGGGGGTGTTCAATTTTTCGCGCAAGGTAGGCGACCAACTGGTGAATGTGCCCAAGTTTAATGTAAGCGAGTTTATGATAGACACCCGCTACAGTTACAAAGACCAATATACGTGGGGGGTGTTCTTCCGCTATTTTCAAAACACCAAGTATCCGGTGTTTATGCTGCGCTACACCCTGGGGCTGGTGAGCATGCAAAAAAGTTTTTACAACTATCACAACCTGCATTTCAATTATAAGCAGCGCGTGTCGTCAGCGGCCGGCATTACGTATGTCAACTTTCGCATCGCCAAAATTTTTGGCCGCGTGCCTTACACAGCCGCCTACATTACTCAGGGCAACTATGGCATCCTGCTCGATAAATACAACTACAACCTCTTGCGCGAGTTTGAATTTGTGAGCGACCAGTATGCTTCGTTTTGGCTGGAGCATCACTTCAATGGATTTTTCTTTAACCGCATTCCGTATTTCAATAAGCTGAAGCTGCGCGAGGTGGTTATTTTCAAAAGCCTGATAGGCACCTTTAATAAAAAGAATAACGAGGTGCTGCAGGTGCCTGGGGAGCTAAGCTCCCCGTTCCCCATTCCGTATGTAGAAATGGGCTTTGGCATAGAAAACATTGCCTATGTGCTGCGGGTAGATTTTCTGTGGCGCGTCACCTACCGCGACCGGCCCGATGTAAAAACCTGGGGCATTAAACTGGGCCTGAATCCGAGATTTTAATCGCCACCTTGAGCAGTGCGGGTGCGCAGTGCCATGCACATTTTCTTTTCTTTGCAGCCGAAATTAACCCCCGCCTCATGCTTGCCATTTACGGAAAAACCCTCAACCCCGCTTACCTGCCGCTGGCGCAGGAGTTGTTTGACTACCTGCAGCAAAAAAACATGCGATACGTAGTGGAGCAAAAGTTTAATGCCCTGCTGCTGCAAACAGGGCTGCGGTTGCAGGCAGATGTGTTCACCGATTTTGGCTCCATTAAAGATGCTGTGGAGGTGGTGCTCAGCATGGGGGGCGATGGCACTATTCTGGAAAGTGTAGTGATGGTCAAGGAATGCGAGATACCCGTGCTGGGGATCAATTTCGGGCGGCTGGGTTTTTTGGCCAGCCTGGGCAAAGACCAGATACACGAAGCAGTGGATGCCGTGGAGCGCGGTGCCTATATGGTAGAAAAACGCTCACTGATAGCCCTGGAGTGCAACAAGCCCCTGTTTGAAGATAGTTTTGCGCTCAACGATATGACCATTCAGCGCAGAGACCAAAGCAGCATGATTACGGTGAATGCCTACCTCAATGGCGAACTGCTGAATACCTACTGGGCCGATGGCCTCATTATAGCCACCCCCACCGGCAGCACGGGCTACTCGCTCAGCTGTGGCGGGCCTATCATCTACCCCACTTCGGGCAATTTTGTGATTACCCCCGTGGCCCCGCACAACCTGAACGTGCGCCCCATGGTGGTGAATGACGATGCCATTCTTTCGTTTGAAGTAACCGGCCGGGGCGATAGCTTTCTGTGCACCCTCGATTCGCGGGCCAAGGCCATCGACTCCTCTTTTCAGCTGGCGGTGAAAAAAGCCCCCTTCCATGCCCACATTATCCGCCTGACGGACCAGAGCTTCCTCACCGCCCTCAAAACCAAACTCAACTGGGGCAGCGACCAACGGAATTAAAGCAAGGGGCAATCGTCAATGAGCGATGAGCAATGGTCTATTTACAATGGATTATTGACAGATTACTTGCAGTAAGAGAAAAAGCTGACAATGTGGGTGCCGGAGCGCCCGCTACACAGAGGTTTGTCTTTGGGGAACCCTAGCCGGGACTTAAAGACCGCGGGCCCAAAGCCAACGAATTTGCTGTGGGCATTTCGTTGAACGGACTGTAAACCCTACACCGGTTACAAGCACAAAAGCCGAGCATTGAAAAAAATACTTCTGCAAAACTTGCTTTTCCGGTTTGGTTTTGTTTCTTTCGAAGCACCTAAACAAAAAACACTATGCTTTATTCCACTGTATAGCATCTTTATTTTACCCCCCCGTCTATTTTTAAGGACAGATAGCGTTTTCTTTATCTTTGCGGCTTGTGTAGCAATCATTTTGTGGGCTGTAGCAATGGCTGCTACAGGCTTAGCAATGGCTGCTACACGCCATTTAATCGTTGCTACAGGCCTAGCAATCGCTGCGTGGGCTGCGGCAATGGTTGCTACACGTCTATCAGTGGTTGCTACACGCCAATCATTGACTGCTACAGGCTTAGTAACCATGTTGTGGGCTGTAGCAATGGCTGCTACACGCCATTTAATGGTTGCTACACAGCATTTAAGGCTTTTTTGCCCTGTTTTTGGCTCTAAATCAAATTTTTTCTCTATTTTTTTAACCGCAGGCAAGTTTGCATTGCTTAAACCTGCCGCAGCGATGCACCACCCCCGTTTGAGTGCCGCAAGCCGCCATGCACAAAACAACTGTTATGGCTAAAAAGTATTTTCTGCCCACTGACGACCCCGGAAAAGTGATTTGGCTGATGAACTTCAGCAGCAAACTAAGCACCTATGCTACTAAATACAGCATTAGCTTAGAGGAGGTAACCGACATGGTGAATGCAGCTGTGTATTTTGCTTATTGGGTAAGCACCCTCGACAAAATACGCACCTTTTCGCAAAAGGCCACGGCCTTTAAAAACGAAGTGCGCGATGGCCTGGCCGAGGCCGGAGGCAGCCCCAGCATTACGCCCACGCTGCCCGATTTGGGGCCCATGCCCACGGCTGTGAATGCGGGTATTTTTGACCGCGTAACGGCCATTGCCGGGCGCATTAAAAAATACCAGAGCTACACCGTGGCCGATGGCGAAGACCTGGGCATTGAAGGACCGGAACAGGAAGAGGAGGCACCGGCACCACCTGTGGCGTAGGCAATTAGCAGCGGGCAGTAGCAAACT
>CAYQRR010000324.1:0-334 GCA_964419635.1 uncultured Chitinophaga sp.
AGCAAATAAAATCTTATGAATTCAAAAGCATTGGAATTAGCAGAGAAAATAAATTTCATGACTCGCATGCCCTCGTTCCCCAGCCTGTCTTCTTTGGAACACGATTTACTTTTACAGCATCTTCGTGATTTATACGAAGAGTTAGACTCCCTAAGAAGATTACAACCCAAAAAGGAAGTGGATTTGCTTCCGGCCAGGCAAGATGTGAAGCAAGTATCTGAACCCATGTTCATCCATAGCCAAGCACAAAATGAACAAGCCACAAACACAACTTCAGAACCTATTGTCAAAAGTAAGCCTGATAAAACAGAGGTCAAGAGCAGCTTAAATGAAA
>CAYQRR010000324.1:344-2810 GCA_964419635.1 uncultured Chitinophaga sp.
ACCACGTCCGAATACGGGCTCAATGAAAAGTTAAAGACTGCAACCAGCGAACTACATCAGATGATAGGAGCAAAATCGCTTAAGCAACTGATAGACTTCAATAAAAGATTTGCGATAGTGAACGAGTTGTTTCACGGTGATAATGCCGCTTTTTCAGTAGCCATCCAGCAAATTGACGAAATGCCTGATTTCAGCACCGCTAATGATTATGTGAGCAATCACCTGATTCCTGACTTCAAGTGGGATGCACAATCTCAATCCTGTAAACTATTCATGAAACTACTGAGGCAAAAATTCGGAGAATAGTGACAAAAAAAATCCCCCTGATACATCAGAGGGACTTTCACTTTCCTTTATCGGGATTTCTGTGTTACCAGAACCTACCCTTCAATTAATACGTAAGAGCCGATAGCACCGGGAACAGATCCTTTTATTAAAAGAATGTTCTTGTCGGCTAATACTTTTACAATAGCCAAATTGAGCGTTTCCACTCTTGTTCCACCTAATCTTCCGGCCATTCTTACTCCTTTAAATACGTGAGATGGATCAGAAGATGCACCGATAGAACCCGGAGCTCTCTGGCGATCGTGCTGACCGTGCGTTCCCATACCAACTCCGGAGAATCCATGACGCTTCACAACACCTTGAAAACCTTTTCCTTTGCTGGTTCCAATTACGTTTACCACATCTCCCTCGGTGAATACATCAGCGGTAACCAACTCACCCACTTGTTTCCCAAAGTCGTAGTCACGAAACTCAACTACCTTTCTCTTGGGCGTTGAACTTGCTTTCTTAAAATGCCCTTGAAGTGCCTTGGGGGTTTGCTTTTCTTTTTTATCGTCAAAAGCTAACTGGGTAGCATAGTAGCCATCGTTCTCCAGTGTTTTGATTTGGCTGATTACACAAGGGCCTGCCTCAATAACAGTAACTGCTACGTGCTTTCCGTTGTCAAAAATACTGGTCATGCCAGCTTTTTTTCCAATTATACCTTTCATTTTGTTTGTTTTTAGAGGAGCCTGCTCAGGCTCATAAATGATTAAAATTATTTACAGTTTTTACAATTACTCTTGTCGACATACACCCGGGCCATCTTACCGTCCTTTCCTTTTGCTCTGTAGTAGCATCCACCCTTGTCGCCTAAATACAACTGCCGGTCTTTGTATTTACCACATTTGGGATCACGATCCGTGCTGGCATTGATTGAAACAGTAACCGATAAGCAAAACAAGAGCGCAATCCATCTCATGACACTTATGCCTTGATTTCAACCTCAACGCCACTTGGAAGTTCCAACTTCATCAATGCATCGATTGTTTTAGAAGTAGATGAATAAATATCCAAAAGACGCTTGTAAGTGCTTAACTGAAATTGCTCTTTACTGTCGTTGTTTACGTGCGGAGAACGGTTAACAGTGTATACTTTTTGACGTGTTGGCAAAGGCACCGGTCCGCTTACCGCAGCACCTGTATTCTTTACGGTTTTCACAATCTTCTCTGCGCTTTTGTCAACCAGATTATGGTCGTAGCTCTTCAACTTAATTCTAATTCTTTGGCTCATGATAAGAACGTTTATGGTTTAATTAATAAAGATTATTCACCTACTGCACTAGAACGAACCTTTCCTTGGTTTTTAGCAATAACCGTAGAAGCAATATTCTCCGGTGCAGGTTGGAAACTATGAAACTCCATTACAGAGGTTGCGCGACCTGAGGTAATTGTTCTCAACTGAGTTACATACCCGAACATCTCGCTTAGTGGAACCTTCGCTTTAATTACTTGTGCATTCAACTTAGCTTCCATTCCCTCCACGAGTCCGCGTCTGCGGTTCAAATCGCCTACCACATCACCGGTATTCTCATCAGGAGTAATCACCTCCACTTTCATGATAGGCTCCAACAACTGCGGTTTGCAATTTCTAGCCGCAGTACGGAAAGCTAACTTGGCACATAATTCAAAAGAGAGAGCATCGGAGTCAACTGCGTGGAAAGATCCGTCAAACAAACGCACCTTTAAACTGTCCAACTCATATCCAGCTAAAACACCGGTTTTCATGGCTTCTTTAAATCCCTTTTCCACCGCAGGAACGAACTCTTTTGGAATAGATCCTCCAAATATATCGTTCACAAACTGCAGACCTACAACACCCTCATCGGCCGGTCCAATCTCAATTTTGATATCGGCAAACTTACCACGACCACCCGACTGCTTTTTGTAAAGTTCGCGGTGTTCGATAGTTGCACTCAACTTCTCTTTATAGTTAACCTGAGGCGCTCCCTGGTTACACTCTACTTTAAATTCTCTACGTAAACGGTCTACAAGGATTTCCAAGTGAAGTTCTCCCATTCCGGCAATGATAGTTTGACCGGTTTGATCATCATAACTCACTTTAAAAGTAGGATCCTCTTCCGCCAATTTTGCCAAACTCATTCCCAGTTTGTCCAAATCTTTCTGTGCTTTCGGCTCAATA
>CAYQRR010000324.1:2820-3292 GCA_964419635.1 uncultured Chitinophaga sp.
CTCTCCAATACAATAGGGTGCTTTTCATCGCACAAAGTATCACCGGTGCGGATATCTTTGAAGCCTACTGCTGCTGCAATGTCTCCAGCCTCTACACGCTCCACAGGGTTTTGTTTGTTAGCATGCATCTGAAACAAACGAGAAATGCGCTCTTTTTTACCGGTTCTGGTATTCAATACATAAGAACCAGCGTCCAAACCACCGGAATATGCCCGGAAATATGCTAAGCGACCAACATAAGGGTCTGTGGCGATTTTAAACGCCAAAGCTGCAAACGGTTCATCAGTATCCGGCTTGCGGAAAACTTCTTCATCAGTATCCGGATTAGTTCCCTTTACTTCTTTTTTATCGGTAGGTGATGGAAGAATAGCACATACTGCATCCAAAACGGCTTGCACTCCTTTATTTTTGAAAGAAGATCCACAGAACATTGGAACTACTTTTTGAGCAATAACTGCCTGGCGAACCGCTG
>CAYQRR010000325.1:0-3275 GCA_964419635.1 uncultured Chitinophaga sp.
TCAGCTTAGCTACGATTTTGGAGGCACAAAGAAATAACACTTGCTTTCCCCCTTCAAATAAAGAAGCGAAACCCAATCGGTTTCGCTTCTTTATTTACTGTATTATGATTATTCTCACCTCTCTAGGAAATATGGAAAACGATAGTATTGGCACACCAACTCAAGACGCTATAACATGAAAATATCCTTTCACGGAGCTGCACAAATGGTAACCGGCAGCAAACATCTGATTACTCTCGATAATGGAATCAAAATTTTGCTCGATTGTGGGATGTTTCAGGGGAATCCGCGCGAATCTGACGCTCTGAACCGTGATTTTGGTTTTGAACCTTCGGAGTTGGATTATCTCATTCTTTCGCATGCACACATCGATCATTGCGGTTTAATTCCGCGCTTAGTGGAACAAGGCTACAAAGGTAAAGTCTATTGCACTCCGGGAACTTTCGACTTGGCCCGAATCCTTTTGTTAGACTCCGCCCATATACACGAGTCGGATGCTAAATATCACAACAAGAAACGGGCAAAAAGAGGCGAGGAGCCCATTGAGCCATTGTATACCATTAAAGATGCCGAAGACAGCTTTGCTCACTTTGAGTTGGTGCCTTATCACGAAGTGAAAGAATTAGCAGAAGGCGTTCGCTTCCACTTCACAGAAGTGGGACACATTATGGGCAGCGCAGCGGTGCACTTAACCATTACGGAGAAGGGCAAAGAACACCGCATTACCTTTAGTGGAGATGTGGGCCGATACAACGATGAACTGCTTCGTTCGCCCGAAGTGTTTCCACAAACAGATTTCTTGATTCTGGAATCTACCTATGGCGATTCATTGCATGAAGATGTGCACCTAACCGAAAACAAACTTCTGGAAGCTATCGTGCAGACCTGCCTTAAGAAAAGGGGCAAACTGATCATCCCTTCTTTTAGTGTAGGTAGAACACAAGAGATTGTGTATGCGCTTAATCGATTAGAGATTGACAAGAACCTGCCGGATATCGATTTCTTTGTAGACTCTCCGCTGTCTGTAGAAGCCACCGAGGTGATGAAAGACCACATGAAAGAACTAAACCAGAAGTTTCAGAAGTTTTTGGATAAGGATCCCGCTCCATTTGATTTCAAACGATTGCACTACATTACCAATGTAGAGGAGTCAAAAGACTTGAATACACGAGAGGAACCTTGCGTGATTATTTCGGCATCAGGCATGGCAGATGCAGGTCGCGTGAAGCACCACATTAAAAACAATATTTCCGATCGCAGAAACACGATTCTTTTGGTAGGCTACTGTGAACCCAACTCGCTCGGGGGCAAACTGATGCGGGGCAATAAGGAAGTCACCATTTTTGGGGAACCGTTTTTTGTAGAAGCAGAGGTGCGCACTATGAAGAGCATGAGCGCTCATGGCGACTATGAAGATTTATGTCAGTTTATTGCCTGTCAAGACGCTTCGGCAGTTAAAACACTGTTCCTGGTGCATGGTGAGCCCGATGTTCAGCAAACTTTTAAAAGCAAACTATTGCGAAAGCAGTTTGCCGATGTGCAGATTCCGCACCTTCACCAAACTTTTGACCTGCGATGAACCGCGAACTCTCCGAAAATCAATTGCTGAGCGCACTCTTCTCCAACTCTTCGGATGGGATTATTCTGGCAGCGGCCTCCGGTGAAATTGTGTTAATTAACCCAAGTGCCGAAAAAATGTTTGGTTACGCACACTCCGAATTGATAGGACAAAAAATTGATGTGCTGTTGCCGAATTCTATGCAGCGCTCACACGAACAGCATCGCCACACCTTTCACCAAAATCCGGTGAACCGCTCCATGGGCAAGGGCCGCGATTTATTTGCCATGCGAAAAGACGGAACCACGTTTCCGGTAGAAATCAGTTTGAGTCATTATGAACTGCTGGGAAATTCGTATGCCATTGCATTTATTATTGACATTACTGTTCGCAAACACAGCGAGCAGGTATTGCAAATGCAAAAGGATGAACTAAAAAGAGTGAGCGATGAAATCAGAAAGCTCAATGCCGACCTGGAACAAAAAGTAGCCGACCGAACCATGATGCTGCGCGAAACATTAGTGCAGTTGGAACGCTCCAAAGATGATTTGGCTGAGGCACTGGAAAAAGAAAAAGAGCTCAGTGATTTGAAATCGAGATTTGTATCCACCGTGTCGCACGAATTCAGAACCCCACTGGCAGCAGTGTTGTCATCAGCTTCGCTGCTGGCCAAGTATGTGAAAGAGGAAGAGCAGGACAAACGTGAGCGGCATGTGAATAGAATCAAAGAAAGCATCAAGCACCTAAACGATATGTTGGGCGATTTGCTCTCACTGGGCAAACTGGAAGAGGGATTGATAGATGCCAAACCTGAGCTCTTCAACTGCGAAGAGTTTATGAGTGATTTTATCTCTGAAATGCACAACATTGCCAAACCACAGCAAAAGATTGTTTTTCATCACAGTGGCAGCTTGGAGGTGTATACCGATAAAAGAATTATCAGGAACATATTACTGAATCTGGTTTCCAACGCTATTAAGTTTTCGCCCGATGACGGGTTAATTGAAATAACATGCAACAATGCAGCGGATGGTTTGTGCTTAACCGTAAAGGATAGCGGTATCGGCATCTCCGAGGAAGATAAGCAGCACTTGTTTGAACGGTTCTTCCGGGCGCGCAATGCGCAGAATATTCAGGGCACCGGCTTGGGGCTACATATCGTGTCGAAATATGTAGAACTGCTGCACGGCAGCATTGTTTTTGACAGTGAATTAAATAAGGGGACTACATTTACAGTTACTGCACCAAATTCATAAAACATGAAAAAGAAAATTGTTTTAATAGAAGACAACAAAGCCGTTAGAGAAAACATTGTCGAGATTTTGGAACTGGCCAACTATGAGGTATTTGCCGCACCCAATGGAAAAAAGGGAGTAGACCTGGTGCAGAGCGAAACTCCCGACCTCATTATCTGCGACATTATGATGCCCGAGTTGGATGGCTACGGTGTATTGCATATGCTCAGTAAAAATGCTAAGACCTCCTCTATTCCCTTTATCTTTCTGACCGCCAAAGCCGACCGCACCGATTTTAGAAAAGGCATGGAGATGGGAGCCGATGATTACATCACCAAACCTTTTGATGATATAGAACTGCTGAATGCGGTAGAAATTCGCCTTCGCAAAAATGATTTGCTCAAATCGGAGTTTGCCAGTAACCCGGAAGGGGTCAACGATTTTTTAAACACTGCCCGCGACAACGGGAAAATTGATTTGAC
>CAYQRR010000326.1:0-3272 GCA_964419635.1 uncultured Chitinophaga sp.
CCCAACGGTTGTGGTAGATGTTATTACTTCCAACGGTTCTTTGGGAAGAGCGATTGTGCCATCGGGAGCCAGTACCGGCAAACACGAAGCGGTAGAATTGCGCGATGGCGACAAGAAGAAATATTTGGGCAAAGGAGTATTAAAAGCCGTTCACCATATCAATACAGCGATTGCGAAAGAGATTGAAGGATTAAATGTTTTTGAACAAAATGCCATTGATCAAATTATGATTTTGATGGACGGCACTCCCAACAAAGCCAAGCTGGGAGCCAATGCGATTTTGGCTGTGTCGCTGGCCACTGCACGAGCAGCTGCCGAAGAATTGGGAATGCCGCTTTACCGCTATGTGGGCGGTGTAAATGCCAATACGCTCCCCATCCCACTTATGAATATTTTGAATGGTGGTGCACATGCCGACAACAAAATAGATTTTCAGGAATTTATGATTGTGCCCACCGGGGCAGATACGTTTAGCGATGCATTGCGTATGGGGGTAGAAGTTTTTCATCACTTGAAAAGCGTTCTGAAAAAGAAAAAGTATTCTACCAATGTGGGCGATGAAGGTGGCTTTGCCCCCGAAATAGGCAGCAACGAGGAAGCTATTGAAACCGTATTGGCCGCAATTGAAGCAGCAGGCTACAAACCCGGCAAAGACATTTCTATCGCGATGGATGCTGCTTCTACAGAATTTTATGACGAGAAATTGAAAGTCTATCATTTTCACAAAAGCAACGGCAAAAAATTAAAGAGTGAGGAAATGGTAGAGTATTGGGCCAACTGGTGCAAGAAATATCCGATTGTATCTATTGAGGATGGAATGGCCGAAGATGACTGGAAGGGTTGGAAATTATTGACCGAAAAAGTAGGTGGCAAAGTACAACTCGTGGGCGATGATTTATTTGTAACCAATGTAAATCGCCTGCAAAAAGGCATTGACGAAAGTATTGCCAACTCCATCTTAGTTAAAGTAAACCAGATTGGTTCATTGACCGAAACCATTAACGCAGTAAACCTGGCACACCGCAATGCATTTACATCGGTGATGAGCCACCGCAGCGGTGAGACAGAGGATGTAACAATTGCCGACTTGGCGGTGGCCTTAAACTGCGGTCAGATTAAAACCGGTTCGGCTTCGCGCACCGATAGGATAGCGAAGTACAATCAACTACTGAGAATCGAAGAAGAATTGGGACCTATGGCCTATTATCCGGGAAGAAACTTTAAATACAAGAAGTAAACCTTTCGGGTTATTCTATTTCAAAAATGACAGAGTTTCCAGCGGCAGCGCTCGCACTGCTGTTGCCACATGAGGCACGGTACACTCCTTTTTGCACAACCCACGATTGGGTAGATGGATTGTAGTAAGCCAGGTCGCGCTTCGGTATTTTGAATTCAACAATTTTTCGCTCTCCTGGTTTCAGGTAAACTTTTTGAAAGCCGCGCAGTGTTTTTTCGGGTCTATCCACTTCCGATGCCGGTGTTCGAATATACAACTGCAACACCTCTGCTCCTGTCCTTTCGCCCGAGTTGGTAACTGTAGCGGAAAAACAAAATTCATCAGCAGTGGAGGCACATCGCTGGAATCCGGAAATCTCAAAATGTGTATAGCTTAATCCAAAGCCAAATGGATAACGTGGCCCTATTTTATTTTTATCAAGTAAAGTATACCCGTGGTAGTATCCGTAGTTAACTTCCTTTTCAAAAGAGTGGAAGGGTGGCAAATCGCTCTCCGACTTAGGAACCGTAAACGGCAGTTTGCCGGAGGGACTTACCGCTCCAAACAGCAATCGAGCTAGTGCCGCACCACCTTGCTGTCCGTTGTAAAAAACATGTAAGATGCCCGATACATTTTTCTCCCATTCTTCCACCGTGACTGCTGCTCCGGCTACCAAACACACCACCACATTTTTATTTACCGATGTAGCCAACTGAATCGTTTGGATGTCGTGGTCGTGCAAATGAAGATAATTTCTATCGCCCCCCAGACCCATGATGCCGGTTCGTGTAATAAAATTTTTTCTATTTGGATTTGCCTTATCGCGTATGGTTCCCACACCCAAATACTCTCCCTCATCCTGCCAGTTCATGCCCGCCACTATCACAACTACATCTGCCGCTGCACATAGATGGCTCATTGCTACCGAATCGTGTTTAGAACTTCGGGTGAGCACTTCCACACCCGAACCGTCTAAATAGGTTGTTATGCCCTCCAGTGGAGAAATAACCCCATGAGGAGTTACCCCACTACTTCCTCTGTCACCGGTTTCTTTGCTCTCCATAAGCGAACCCATGATGGCTACTCGTTTAATCGTTTTTATATCTAGAGGCAAAATCTGGTTCTCATTTTTTAAGAGCACAGCGCTTTTCTCTGCCGCTTCTTGTGCCAATTCAACATGCGCAGTGCAACCAACCAGTTCTTTTGAGTAGGCAATAGAATCCTGCTTCATTGCGAAAAAGAACTTGGTTCGCAAAATG
Organism: uncultured Chitinophaga sp.; assembly: GCA_964419635.1. Lineage (GTDB taxonomy): Bacteria > Bacteroidota > Bacteroidia > Chitinophagales > LD1 > Bog-950. Next base: position 2,476 of record CAYQRR010000326.1, read on the forward strand.
GGCAACACCAACGCATCTATATCGTTCATGGAAATTATTCCATTGTTCAACATTTTTTTGATCCGCGAGTTAGTATAAACTTTGCCAGATGGCATTTCTACATTCATACCGGCTTTAATCCCTTTTTCGGCATCATAGAGTCCATACATCCAATCAGAGGTCACGTAGCCTTTAAACCCCCATTGATTCCGGAGTATATCTGTAAGCAACAGTTTACTATGCCCGCAGAATTCACCGTTCAATTTGTTGTAAGCACTCATCACCGAAGCAACACCATGTTCTACCACCTTCCTAAAATGTGGTAGATAAACCTCGTGCAGCGTTCGTTCATCCATGTTCATACTGCCACCAAACCGATTGTTCTCCATACTGTTGGCCGCAAAATGCTTAGCGCAAGCCTGTACATTATGTTTCTGAATTCCACTTAGCAGGGCTACAGCCATCTCTCCAACATGGTAAGAATCCTCACCATACGTTTCTTGAGCACGCCCCCAAGCCGGGTGGCGAAGCAGATTCATACATACCGCTCCGGAATAATTCCCTCCCAATGCACGATTTTCCTTTGCCATTGCCTCGCCAATTCTGTATTCTAAATCACGATCCCAACTAGCCCCCCGAGCCATAGTAACCGGAAAAGCGGTGGCTCCTTTATACGCTGCTATTCCGCGAGGGCCATCAAAAAAAATCGTAGATGGAATGCCTAAAGATTTATCGCCACCGGCTTTGATTGGTTTCAACTTATGACCAAAAACCATCGAAAAACCAAACTTCAGCAAGCCATGTCCGCGTATTTCATT
>CAYQRR010000327.1:0-3261 GCA_964419635.1 uncultured Chitinophaga sp.
TCTCAATACCCTCATGCAAACCAAACAAAGAAGAGCCGCTCCAGGAGCGGCTCTTATTTGTTTATTCCCTCCTTCGGAGGGATTCAGGGAGGTTCCCCCGCTGTTCCAAGTCATCCGAAGGATGACTTAGAACACTGAAATAATCCGAAGTCTCCGACTTCGGTTACCCCGGCTATGCGCTTGCATGCTTTATTAAATAGTGTTTCTTTTATAGCATAAATCTTACCCACCATGAAGCACTTGTATCTTCTCTTGTTTTTTTACTGTTGGCAGTTTTGTGGTGCGCAAACTTCAGAAATCAACCGCACCAACCATTGGTATTTTGGGGAGGGTATTGGTTTAGACTTTAGCAGCGGCACACCTGTTTTAGACACCAGCAGCCCAATGAGCCAACGTGAAGCATGTGCAGTGATGAGTGATACGGCTGGTAACCTTTTGTTTTATACAGATGGTGATACAGTATGGAACAAAAACCACACAATGCTGACAAACGGATTTGGTGTGGGCTGCGAAAGCAGCACCAATGGTGCGGTGATAGTTCCCAAACCCGGCAACGATGCTTTGTATTATTTGTTTACAGTAGATTGTTGGGAAAACTCTGGTAGCCACGGCTTACGATACACATTGGTGGATGTAACTGCCAATAATGATAGCGGTGGCTTGTTTGAAAAGAACGTCCAGTTATACTCCCCGAGTAGCGAACAGTTGTCGGTTACGCGGCATTGCAACGGGATAGATTATTGGGTCGTTGCACATGCTTACAGCGCCAATATGTTTTACGCTTATCTAATAACTTCTAATGGTATTGATACCGCACCGGTTATCAGTTATCACGGTGGCGATACATTGCCTGTCAGCAAACCAATAGGCAATTCGGGTAGCATGTGCATTTCGCCTAATGGTGAGAAATTATGTTTTGTAAGCTCTTGGTTAGGAACAAAACTGTTTGATTTCGACCCGTCAACCGGTCAGATTACCAACATGATTACACTCACCGAAACAAGATATGAGTACGGCTGCGCTTTTTCACCGGATAATACGAAATTGTATGTTTCGTTTGTTGGGTTTCCTAATCCGGTTGGTAGATACATTAGTCAGTATGATTTAAGTAGCTATGATTCTTTATTGATAGCTGCTTCAAAAACTACCATATATTGGGTAAGCTATGCACATACTGAATTAGTGGGATTACAGTTAAATAGGAATGGTTACATTCAAGTGTCATACTATTACAGAGATTCAATTGGTATTATTACCAATCCTAACGCTAAGGATACTCTTTGCAACTATCAAACATTTCCCATTACATTTAATGGTAGAATATGCAAAGAGCAATTTCCCAACATTAATACCAACTACTACAATCCTAGTTCGTATATCTGTAGTAGCGGGGTTGCCGAAGCAGGACAAGATGCTATATGGTATTTTCCAAATCCGGTAACAGATAAACTGCACATTTCCAACTTGAAAAGTCAATTTAATGCTATGTGTATCTACGATGTAAATGGTAGGCATGTGCTGTTCAGGCAACTTGATTATGACGATAATGCTGAGGTGGACATCGGTTTTACACCTCCCGGAATTTATGTTTTACAGTTATTCAAGCCCGGTTCTTACCAAGCAAAATCAATCAAGTTTATTAAACACTAAAATTCAAAGTCATGAAAAAGAATACAACAAGAAAACCATTTTTAACCTCAGTGATAATTTTATTGTCAACAGGATGTTTCGCTCAATTTCAGATTACAACTGGTACAAGCAGCGAATTTATGGGTACCAATGGAGCTATACGAGGTGTTGGTATTGGTAATTTTCCAAATAGCCAAATTACTGATGCGGCCCTGCACGTAAACACCAAATACATGACCGCATCAAGTAATTATCCCGGAATAGATTTTGGCGAGGTGTTTAGAACCGATGCGCCCAATGCCGCTACATATTGGAAAATGTTTAGGGACGGGGATGAAATAGCCCGTTATTGGAATGGCGGCACCAATAACGAGTTAAACATTGGCACAATACAAACAAGTAGTAATCCTCACCTCAATTTTTTTACTGCCAATACCCCAAAAGCCACCATACTTGCCAATGGCAACGTAGGCATAGGCACCACAGCACCTGCTGCGGTCTTGCATCTTCAGCGTGGCACCAACACATTGGTGGCATCCCGATACACCAACCCCAATGCTGTAGGGATTAACGGCAACGAAGGTTTTGAAGTGGGGGTAGAGGCCAACGGCACCGGTGTTTTGCGCCACATGAATGATTTAGACATAGAAGTGAGGATGGGAAATTTTCGAAGTGCTTTTTTTACTCACACCAATTTTTACAATGCGGCTGGTACGCAAGGTACGGGCTTACGTATATGTGATCCGGACGCAAACCCCGGTGGCGATTTAGATTTATGGACCAGCAATAGCAACCAGACTCATATTGTTTGGGGCCCCAATGGAAGGATTTTTGGAAGAAACGAGCGGTTTGAGATACAGGCAGATTTCACAGATGGTCTTTGGTTTAATGTGGCAAACCCTGCCACGCGCACCTATTTTAATACACAAGGGTCTGAAAACGCTCGTATTGGGCCAACGGGTTTATGGCGTATAGGGCCTAACACTACCAATGCAGACCCTGCAAACACGCTTGACGTAAACGGCACGGCAGGTATACGCACCGTTACATCCAATCCAGCATTAACAAAAGTGCTGGTATGGAACGATGGAAATAATGGCTTGATACAATTCCGCGATTTAAGTACACTCGGCACTGTAGGCACCTGCAATCCCACCACCCAAAACTACCTGAGTAGGTGGTGCTCAAACACCAACCAATTACAAAACAGTATTGTGTATGACAATGGTCAAACGGTTGGAATAAGTGTGCCAGGGCTTACTCCAGTTCCTGCAGCAAAATTGGATGTAAGAAATAGCGTATCAAACATTGGTACAAATACACTAACAACTACTACAAGTCAAATTTTCAATTTGGGTATGTTCGGCTCTGCACAAAATGGACTTTTGGTAAATGCTGGACTATTGGGGCATTCCCCGAGTTTTATATCGTTCGCAGGGGTTGCTCCTCCCGTAAATCTAACGCTAGGTGTAACAACAATAGCCATACCATTCAATGCTGGTGTAATAGGCAGAGCCCAAAATGCCAACTTTAATTTTGGAGGTATATTTGAAGCCAATAACGTACAAGGTTGTCCGGGTGTAAATATTGGCGTTTATGCCAGTGCCAAAAAAACTTGTCATCCTGTTCCTG
>CAYQRR010000328.1:0-3261 GCA_964419635.1 uncultured Chitinophaga sp.
GAAAGCAAAATGCATGTTGCAGCCGGATGAGCTCGAAAACTTTGATGAGTTTTTTGATGAAAAAGATACCCGGCTTATGAAGGCTGCTATAACGGGTTTTATGAGTAGCGGAGGAATTAATGCAGTGGTAACTGCCGGTCAAAAGCTACTTACATTGATAGAGTCTCCTCTTGCTTCTGATAGAAAGGCAGCGGCAGAAATTATTGGCGATTTGGGTATTCAATCCTTTTATAAACCACTCCTCCGGTTATTAAATGATGAGAGTGAAGATGTGGTAAAAGCCACAATTGTAGCGGCCGGTAAAGTAAAGAATGCGAAACTGATCCATCCCCTTCTCCGGTTCTTTACAGAGAGAAAATTTGAACGATTGGTCTTGGAAGCCCTACAAGATTCCGGAGCAGCTGCTGTGCACGATATTCGCGAATTGCTACTCCATAGCAGACTGACCCACCAACAGATGTCGAAACTGATATTGCTCTGTGGCAGAATTGAAGACCACCAATCGATAAAGATGCTGGATGAATTACTCTGGTCAAAACCGGAGTATCGGATGGATATTTTGCACGCCTTGAGCTTGTCGCAGTTTCGTGTCGGTGAGCAAGACCGGAAAAAATATTTGGAGCTCATTCATCTTTACCTGGATAAAGCCGTGATGGTTCATTTCATGATAGAAGAATCTGCCAAGCATAATACAGCAAAAATATTGGTGGATGCTTTACATCTGGAGCTAAATCATTTGCGCGATTCGCTATTGCAAATGTTTGCTTTTCTGTATGACAGAGACAAAATGATGCGCGCAAAAAGTGCTTTTCAAATGAAGCGCAGCGATAGTATTGCTAATGCGCTGGAGGTGATTGAGATTGAAGTGCCTAAGGAAATTTCATTGCTTTTTATCCGCCTTTTTGAGTCGGGGGATGTGGCTGAAAAGTGCCGTGTGCTGGAACGTAACCATAAATGGGGAATAACATTTGAAAAAGTGATGGACGAGATTTTTGCCGGGCAAGCTTATCATTTTCACCGTTGGACAAAGGCGACTGCCTTGCACGCATTAATTTTTTACAAAGGAGCCGATAGAAAAAAATGGCTCGATATAGCAGCTACTGAAACGGATGTGATGCTTCAGGAATCAGTGCAGAAAATAAGGCACGAAACTATGCGGAGCGCTTAAAGGCTTCCTTTTTGAGCTATACCTATCTGATTCAATTTTCCGGACTCGAACCAACAACTAAGGGTGTAATTGGCCAGTTCATATTCAATGTAACCATTGTTGTAACTTACTACCGGTTTACCCAGTAACCGCTTGATATCGGAACTATACATACCGAATTTTAAATTGTTAGGAAGCTTGCCCGTAAAATTACCATATACGGCACTGCCACTATAAATATGAATTTCGCTCAGCACACCGCTACGCAATATCAGTTCTATGCCGGTATTGGACAGATAGTGCGTTTCATTGGCCATTTCGCATTTGAAGTTTGATTTTAAATCCTTCAACTCTTGACTGGCGGCACCTTTACCTAAAAACAAGGGAAGTACGTCTCCCTCATATACCGAGGCATTTTGTGCAACGGTATAACTGCAAAACAAAGCAAAGACTATAGTTGCAGATACAAAACGTATTTTATTATTCATAACAGGGTTTTAGAAGGTTAAATGTAAATGCTTATCCACTAAAAAAGAATTTCTTTTTATGCGAAAAGAACTTTTTTTAGATGCGTAAAATAAATGGTATGGAACTAAAATTAAATAAACCCTTTGCCGGCTATCATTTGCTGATGATTTTGTCAGCTGTAGACGGTGAATTTTTTGCCAAAGAAGACTTAGTGATTAAGAAATGGATTGAGAAAGAAATGCCACTCCATGTTAATCTGGATCCCGAAATTGAAATATTGAGTGCTCTGAAGAAGGAAGATTATATGCTACATTTCCAAAAGTGCATGGCCGACTTTTACGAAGATACCACCGAAGAAGAACGGAATGATTTTTTACAATACGCCATACAACTTACCAAGGCAGTTCAACCCATTACTCCTGAAGAGAACATTTTTATCGATGAGCTCTTTAACGAGTGGACCGAGACCCAGATTTAATTTGGTACTCCGCAAGAACCCGCTACGGTAATATGGGTATCATCAGAAATATTATTGATCGCAAAAAACCCGGTGAAGATATTGGTCTTGACCATGGCGGACAGCGTGGGAGGCAGCGTACGGTCAACGCAGATGGCAGCTATAACATGGAGCGCATCACCGGTAATTGGTTTGGTAACTCTACCGTTTTTCATTGGTTAATTACCACTTCATGGTCGCATTATTGGCTGGCAGCGTTTAGTTTTTATGCGATTATGAATGTGTTGTTTGCCGCGCTTTATTACTGGATTGGTGTGGAGTCACTGAGTGGAATCCGTGGCGAGGATGAGTTAACCAAATTCCTCTACTGCTTTTTTTTCTCTGCTCAGTCGTTCACTACTGTGGGTTATGGCGGCATTCATCCCATAGGAAGGTTGACGAATATACTCGCAGTTATGGAGGCGTTTACCGGGTTGATGACATTTGCATTGACCACCGGAACGCTGTATGGTCGATTTTCAAAACCGGTTTCGCGAATTAAATACAGCAGCAAAATCATCATTGCGCCTTTCAAGGGTGCCACGGCTATGCAGTTTATGGTGGCTAATGAGCTGAATACTACCTTGATGGAAATGGAGGTTAGGGTAAATGTTAGTTGGATGGAAGAAGATAAGGCAGGAACTCCAATACGGAAGTTTCAGCAGGTGAAGTTGGAGTTTGACAAAATTGCGATGTTCCCTACTAGTTGGGTGATTAACCACCCGATAGATGAAGAAAGTATATTGTATGGTAAGTCTTTAGAAGACATACAGAAAATGGACTTCGAAGTGTTTGTTTTATTAAAAGGATTTGATGATGTGTTTTCTCAAACCATTTACAGCCGGCAGTCCTATGTAGCATCACAGTTTGTGTTTGGTGCTACTTTCAAACGACCGTTTCATGTGAATGCGGATGGTAAACTTATCATGGATCTCACCAAGGTAGGTGATTATGAACCAGCATCAGTGGTGATGCACTAATCTAAGCGTACTTCCAGTTGATTTCTGAGCAGATCATCCAGTGTTTCTCGCTGACGGATGAGGTAATCTTTTCCTTTATGTATCAAAACTTCTGCCGGCCTGAAGCGTGAATTGTAGTTGCTGCTCATAGTAAATCCATATGCTCCGGCATTTTGAAATGCAATCACATC
>CAYQRR010000329.1:0-3259 GCA_964419635.1 uncultured Chitinophaga sp.
CTTAGGATTATAAATCGTATCCAATGCATCCTGATATCTTATCCATCCATAGCCCTGATCGCCCCAAGTATCACCTGCAGAATTCATAAACTTAAAGGCCTGCAAACTGTCGTTGTATCCCACCAGAACAATGGCATGGCCCTTGAGTGGCCGAATCTTCTTCCGTTCCCAAAAATAGGGAGAGGGTCTGGGCCGCATATTGCCATCTAAGTCATATTCCAATTGATAGTTCAATGCACAAATTACAGTGTTATCGTTGGCAAGCTCGGCCTTCAGGTTATTTACAGAGTTGTTTTTCAAGTCAATTTTTCGGTATGTTTCAATTCTGTATTGCCGGGCTTCTTCAATTTGCTTGGGACCGGGGCGAGTAGTATAATCAGCCGGATTGTAAGGCATACTTTGCAGCGTACAAGCACCCGTATCCACCAGTAAGTTCAATGCATTTTTAATGTAAATAGGTTCGTTTTTTTGCCCATTGAGTGAATTAAAAATAAAGGCAGGCGAAATGTATACGTTCGACATCCCCCTGGACTCTTTCAGCAGATAATAACTGCGGCTGGCATAACCAACTGCCCATCCCACACACGATTGCTGATCCCCTTGGCTACCAACCGGTGGCAACTTTTGACTCAAGTCTACTACAGCAGGCAGCGGCTTGCGACAAATACCGGCAATACTAGTGCCTATGGAATCGTAGGCACTTTCCGATACAAAACGAAGCCCGGCAATGGGATTATAAAACGAAAAGACAATAACCGTGTCCTTGATTCGGGGTTGTTTGGGTTTGTCGTCAAAAACTAGTGTCTGTGTGGGATTGGTAAACAGCGATGAAATGGGTGGACCGTTCTTTTCTCCTGAACAACTCCCCAGCACAATCGTGATCAGAAAAAAACAGAAACGATTCATCAGCACTTTCTATTTTTCAGAAAATACATATCTACTTCGCCCTTATTCTTGGCATTGATTTTCCCGCGATAGGTGCAGTCAAATTTGTCTTTCAGCAATTCGTATGTTGTTCCGGAAATATTAATGGTACCCGCTTCGGCACTTTGTTCCATTCGAGCTGCGGTGTTTACCGCATCGCCCCAGATATCGTAGGCAAATTTGGAAGAACCTACAATACCAGCCACCACTGGGCCGGTGTTTATTCCTATTCTGATTTCAAAAAATGGTTTAGATGTCATTTCCCTATCTTCCCGCAGTTCATTCATAAACTCCGATATCATCAGTGCAGCATCGGCTACATTTTCAGCATTACAGTCATCGGGCACCGGAATACCTCCTGCACACATATAAGCATCTCCGATGGTTTTAATCTTTTCAACTCCAAACATGGATGTTATCTGATCAAACTTTCTGAAAAGAAAATCAATCTCGTTTACCAAATCTTGTGGCGACAAGCGTTGACTGATTATGGTAAAGTTTTTTATGTCCACAAACATGATGGTCACCTGCTCAAAAAAGCGGGCTTTGGATATTCCATCTACTTTTAGTTCATCTGCCACTTCATCGGGCAAAATATTTCGCAACAGTTCATCGGAGCGGTTTTTTTCAGCCTGCAGATTTTCTAATGCACTCCGCAACTCTACATTTTTGAGCTGGTGAATCTCTAATTCACGGTCTTTTTTATCGAGATCATACTTTTGATGAAGTTCCTCCAAATGTTTTAGGTTATTGATATTTAAAAGTTCATCCTTAATACCAATATGCTGCTTGTATATGTGGAGCGCATTTACAAAATCACCCTTTGCTTCGTAGTAGTCTGACAGAAAAACCAAAATGTCTTTGGTATAAAGCTTCAAGCCATTCTGCTCCGATAGTGGCAATGCCTTATCCAGCATTTCCTTCGCCTTTTCCAACTCATTCATCTTTAAATACACACCCGCCAGATTTACCAATGAATTGACAATATGATTGGTGTCGGCTCTTTTCTCACTCATCTTTAAAAAACTGGTGTAGTTGTCAACTGCTTTATCATACTCGCCCAGCTGCAAATAGATTGTTCCTTGACTTACCACCGCCTTCTCAGCATTGATGAGGTCGCCATATCCGGTTAAAACATTTTGAATGTTATCGAGGTACCGAAGTGCGAGGTCATATTCGCCAGTTCGGGTATATAGCAACCCAAGATTGAGATGATTGTAGGCAATGCACCTTGTATCACCAATTTCATTTGCCAATTGCAAAGAGCGGTTATACATTTTCAATTCGCGGTCGCTATTATTCAAGCGGCTATAAACCGTGCCAACATTGATGAGTGTGTTGGCAATCCCCTTCTTATCGTCCAGCTTCTCTTTGATAGTTAAAGATTGGAAGTAAACATCCAGTGCCTCTGCGTAGTCGCCAATAGTATCTAAATAAATACCGTAACTGTTAAATGAAGAGGCAAGCTTAGGACTATCCTGCAGCAACTCTCGTAAATCAATCGCCTTCTTTACTTCTTCAATGGCCTTAATATAGTTGCCCTGCATAAAATAAAACTGCGACAATAAATGCCGGGCATCCCCTTCCATAGCGGCATCCTTGCTCTCGTCAGCAAGTTCAGCAGCCAGCAAGCATTTTTTTACGGCTACATCCAGATTATCATTCATCATGGATTTAGCCTCGGCAATAAGCGATTCAATAGAATATGTACTATTCAAAACCTAATTGGGATATGCGTAAAACTAATATTTGGTTCTAACTTGGATTGATTTAGCTTTGAGTAAACCAAAACCCAATTAGTTATGAAAAAAATTCTCACTCTGATTGTTCCCGTATTGTTACTGATGTATGCCTGCAACAATAACAACCCAAGCCCGGTAGCAGAAACGCAGGTAGACACCACTGCAGTTGTGGTCATTGATTCCACCGAAGACACTACTCAGGCAATAGTGCCCTCCGGTGCCACTCCACTACCCGCCCAGGTTTTTGACGACCTAACCACCAAACCAATATCCGGTGCATCGGTGGTAGCAACAGATGCCAATGGCAGATCGATCTGCACCGCCACTACGGACGAGAAAGGGCAATACGCTTGTACGGGGCTTTCTGCCGGCAAAACATACACTTTCGTAGCATCCAAACAAGGCTACAAATCGCAAACTAAAACTGCAGTGTATGAAAACCAAAATGGCCTGCCTTGGTTTGGCATGGTTGTCATCAAATAGTGTAAACCCAGTGCAGTTTCCTTTAAAAAAATCCCCCGACATGTCGGGGGATTTTTTATTCGTGGAGGGTAAAAAAGGAGTTTTTCTTTTGTTTGTTTACCTTATGTTCG
>CAYQRR010000330.1:0-3259 GCA_964419635.1 uncultured Chitinophaga sp.
AATTGGGTGCTGCTCAGCTATTGTTGCGGTCTGTTGGTTCAGGATTATATTAAAACCGATTTGTGGAAAGTGCTTTTTGCTTCAGCTTTAATGTTATTGATTGACTTGTTGCTAGAGCCTTTTGCTATACGCCACCGTTTTTGGGTTTGGCAAAGTGTAACACCTCCGTTGCAAAATTACCTCTCTTGGTTTGTGGTATCTATCCCCATTCAGTATGGTTTTATTAAGTTCCTTCCCTCAAGTAAAAACCAAATTGCTACACCTTATCTATTGATTCTTGTGTTGTTTTTGCTGGCAGACTTGGTAGCCACTTACTTCTCCGCGTGAACTTTTTGCTTGATATGGGTGTTTTACTTCCATGTTTGAAAACACAGCGCTCCACCTATTTATACTTGTTTCGGTAGTTCTCCTGCTCACATATAAGAGCAGATATTTTTTGGCGTTCGTCAAGTCTAAGCGGCATCCTGATAATTCGTTAAATAATAGTGTACATTATTCAGGGGCACAGCAACTACACCCCAACGATATATCGGTTACAACCAAGCGCGAGCTTCCTCCTGTTTGGCAAGGTCAAAACATTGTATTCTAAATCAACAACTCACATGGCTATCGCTAAAAAGAAAGTTATTGTAATCGGGAGCGGCTTTGCCGGATTAAGCGCTGCTGGTTTGTTGGCTAAGCAGGGCCATGACGTTACTGTTCTTGAAAAAAATGATCAGGCAGGTGGTAGAGCAAGGGTATGGGAAAAGGAAGGATTCACTTTTGACATGGGACCTAGCTGGTATTGGATGCCCGAAGTATTTGAGAACTATTATCAGCTATTTGGAAAAACGACTGCTGATTTTTATGACCTGAAACGACTTGACCCCAGCTATCGTATTTATTACAACGGAGACGAGAAAATAGACGTGCCTGCTTCCAGTTCAGAACTTGTTCAATTATTTGAAAGTAAAGAATCGGGTAGTGGTAAAAAGCTTGAACAATTCTTGAATGATGCGGAATATAAATACAAAACTGCCATGGCAGAATACGTTCATCGTATTTCTGATTCTGTCTCCGAGTTTTTGGATTTTAAGCTCCTGATTAAAAGCTTTCAGTTGCAGATTTTTCAATCACTGCGTTCTGAAGTCAGAAGCAAGTTTACCAATCCTGCGCTTGTTAGTTTATTGGAGTTTCCTGTGCTCTTTTTAGGCTCAACCCCCGACAAAACGCCCGCCATGTATAGCATGATGAATTATGCGGATCTGGTATTAGGCACCTGGTACCCCATGGGAGGAATGCACCAGATAGTGAAAGCATTTGTTCGGATAGCGGAAGAGAATGGAGTGAGGATTTTATTGAATCACGAAGTTCAAAAAATCGAAGTTCGTAAAGCCCGTGCTAAAGCCGTTTATGCAGCGGGTAAGGTTTTTGAAGCAGATTTTATTGTAGCGGGAAGTGATTACAACCACACCGAACAATTTTTGCTGGATGAAGAGTATCGCGCTTACGACTCCACCTATTGGGAAAAAAGAACCATGTCACCGTCCTCCCTCTTGTTCTACATAGGGGTAGATAAACAACTGCCAAATTTATTGCATCATAACTTGTTTTTTGATGCAGATTTTGAGTTACATGCCAGTGAAATCTATAAGAACCCTAAATGGCCAACTTCTCCGCTTTTTTATGTGTGTGCTCCTTCCAAAACTGATAATAGTGTAGCTCCGTACGGCAAGGAAAATCTGTTTTTGCTGATGCCACTTGCACCGGGCATTGAAGATACGAACGAAATACGGGAAAAGTATTTTGATATGATGATGCATCGTTTGGAGCATCGAATTGGCGAGTCAATTCGCAATAGAATTTTGGTGAAGAGGAGTTACTGTGTTAAAGATTTTGAGAGTGACTACCATTCCTACAAAGGGAACGCGTATGGCTTGGCCAACACCTTAGCACAGACAGCTGTGTTTAAGCCAAAGATGATCTCTCCTAAGGTGAAAAACCTTTTTTATACCGGCCAACTTACAGTACCAGGACCCGGAGTGCCTCCCTCTATTATTTCGGGACAAATAGTTGCGGGAGAAATTGAAAAACGAATTACACAACACTAATTGTAAAGCCGAACCTATGTTTCAGTTATTTGAACAAACCTCTGCCGCCAGCAGTAAACTGATTACTCAAGCTTACAGCACATCTTTTTCGCTGGGAATAAAAACGCTCGGCAAAAAGTATCATGAACCCATCTATGGCATTTATGCCATGGTGCGCTATGCCGATGAAATTGTAGATTCCTTTCATGATTATGATAAGAAATATCTGCTTGAAAAATTTAAACAGGATACGTACGAAGCGATCGAGCAGAGAATATCACTCAACCCGGTGCTTTATTCTTTCCAAAAGGCAGTGAATGACTATCAGATTCCGCTGCACTTGGTAGATGCTTTCTTCAAAAGTATGGAGATGGATTTGTACGAAACAGCATACGGTGAGGAAGGTTACCAAGAGTACATCTACGGCTCGGCAGAGGTAGTAGGCTTAATGTGCTTGAAAGTTTTTGCAAATGGAGACGATGCTTTGTTCGAACGATTGAAAGTGCCTGCCAAAGCACTCGGAGCTGCCTTTCAAAAGGTGAATTTTCTCCGCGACATGAAAAGTGATTATCAGGAGCGCGGAAGAGTATATTTTCCCGGAATTGATTTCCAAAATTTTGAAGTGCAGTCAAAGCAGAAAATTGAAGAAGAAATAGCGATTGATTTTCAAGAAGCCTATAAAGGGATTCTTCAATTACCAGTAGACGCCAGAGGGGGCGTATTGCTAGCCTATAAGTATTACATCAAGCTCTTTGAACAGATAGAGCAAGTGCCTGTAGAAAAAATGAAGGAAGCACGTATCCGTGTTCCGGATTTGCAAAAAATATTATTGTTGGTGCAAACGCTCTTTCAACAAAGGCTTCTTACCACACTTTCCACAGTGGATTAATCAAAGGGATGAAGTTTACTTATCTTCTTTTGAATCTTTTTACCATTAGTATCCCCTTGCTTCGTTCTTTTGAGCATAGAATCTACTTTTATGGAAAGTGGAAGCACTTCATCCCTGCCAATATTATAACTGCCATTTTCTTTTTGGTATGGGACTACTTTAAAACAAAGCATGGCATCTGGCACTTTAATGAGGACTATATTATAGGGCTTAAATTTTTTGGGTTGCCTTTGGAAGAGTATCTGTTTTTTTTTACCGTCCCATACGCCTGCACATTCATCTATGAAGCAGTATGGTTGTT
>CAYQRR010000331.1:0-3257 GCA_964419635.1 uncultured Chitinophaga sp.
CCATTTTTAAATAAGCTTTATGAGTAAATACTTAATATCTTTTTTGATTCTTCTTTCATCAGATATTCTTTTCCGGCATCATTCTTCCCATAATCGTGGTCGTCCCAGGTGGCTATTACAGGTGTTTTCTTTTGCAGTTCAATATATCCGGGCTTAGAGCCAAACATTTCATATTTCTGCCGAAGCAGTTCCATGTCTTTGGTATCGCCATAAATATTATCGCCCAGGAGCACAAAAAGTTCCGGCTGTTTCTCTATTACTTTATACCAGATTAACTGAGAATCGCTCTGGTGAATGCAGGAGCCAAAACCGATGCGGGAAAGCACTGAAGTGGAGTTGATTTGAGCAGTGCCTAACATGGGCACAAGGCAACAGAGGAGGAGAAGTTTATGCATGTATTGTTTTTAATTAAAGTGGAACATCATTCAAAAATACGGAGCACTGGCTTTCCTATCCAGCAACCAGGGGTTTGCAGATTTAGAATTTGGGCAATTGTTGGTGCAGTATCAAACTGGCGGATGCATTGCTGAATAGCAAAGCTCCTCTTCACGTTTTTTCCCATCATCAGCCAGGGTATTTGCATTTCGCGTTGGGTAGCACCACCGTGGCCTTTGTGTGTGCCTCCATGGTCGGCCGTAATAAGCAGATAGGTTTCGTCAAAAATACCAGCTTCTTTCAATGCTTGAATGACAACACCGGTAAGCGAGTCAGCCAATTGTATGCTTTTGTAATATTCTTCTGTAAAATGTCCATAAGCATGCCCGGCATGGTCCACATGGTCAAAATGCACAAACAAAAAATCCGGTTTGTCTTTGGCAATTAGTTCACAAGCCTTCGTACAAGCATCGTATTCATTTACAGCATTAATAGAAGCATTCATGCTCTCTGTATTCGCGAGCCTCGCAAATCCATCCCAGTCATATACACAATCAATAATTGCATCGGGTCGCTGGTCTCGAATAACTTTAAAAATTGTTGGAAAAATCTCCCCCGGCTTTTGACCACACAGGCACTTGTTGGCAATTTTATCTCGTTCCCAATCGTTGCCGTAAATGTGGTTTTGCTTCGGGGCAGCGCCATTAATCATTGCTGCCCAGTTGGGCGAGCTGGTGGTGGGAAACACGGCACGAGCCCGATGTGTGTAGGCCCCGTTCTTCTTTATAAAATCGAAATGCGGGGTGCTTGTTTTTTGAATTCCCATACCACTCATACCATCAAATCCCAAAACCACCACATGCTTTCTGGTTTGTGCAGAACACAAGAGCGTGGCAACAGTCATGAAAAGGAGGAGCGTGAATAGTCGCATACAGTTAGGCTAAGGCAAATCCCCTTCTTCCACGTTTAGCCAGGTTTCGGGGAATTTTAAATCTTTAAACCAAATCAGTTTCCATTCGCCATTGTTGTATTCCAGAGCAGTCATATTCTCTACCCAATCGCCACTATTTAAATACAACACTTTGCCATTGGCCGTTTCAATCTCTTTAATTTCCGGAATGTGCGAGTGACCATTCGCCACGACCTGATAGCCATTCTCGGCACCTATCTCGGCTCCGGTAATGGCATAATCGTGCAATTTTTTCACGCCTCGTTTTGTAGCGGCTTTCACTTTTTGTGAAAAGGAAGATTTCTCGCGACCAAATAATTCCAGAAAGAAATTAACCAGCTTATTGATAAGAATCAAAATTTCGTAACCGGTGGTGCCCAGCCTTGCCAAAATACGGGAACCACGCATGCTTACATCAAATACATCGCCATGAAAAAACCAATGCTTTTTACCGTCCAGTTCCAGCACCAACTTATCTTCCAGTTCCAGATTGCCCAGGTTAAGGCCCGAATACCTCCGCAGCATTTCGTCATGATTTCCGGTGAGGTAATATACCCGAACGCCTTCGCTGATAAATTTGAAGATACGCTGCAAAACCTTAGTGTGACTCTTGGGGAAATAATACGAGCGAAATTGCCAGATGTCTATCAGGTCTCCGTTGATAATCAAAACTTCCGGCTCTATACTTTTGAGATACTTATTCAACTCCTTAGCCTTGCAGCCTACAAAGCCCAAATGCACATCGCTGACAACACAAACTTTTACTTTTCTCTTGACTGCGGTCATGTGCAAATGTGTGGAGTGGATGTTATGGTTCTGTTACTCGCGTATAGTGCCCAGGTTAACTTTTGTGGCCGCTGACACCGGATTGATACGCGCCAATTCATTGTTCGGAAACTGTACTTTAAAATCGGTCCAACCGGGTGTGCCGGCACGGGGGTCGGGTCTATAATAATCGGTAGAAAGTATTTGCGCCCCGCTTTCAAATGCTGCGTTTTTGTAAGTGTAGTCACCGGTTCTGGCTTCATCGGTGTTTGCATCGGTTCGGGTGCGAACCATAAATCCCTGGCTAACCAGTTGTTGAATTTCAGTTTTACTGGCTATGCTGTTGTTCTTGATTAAAAAGATGGCATGGTCATCATTCTTGTTTCCGGTGTATACAAACATGGCTCGGCCCTGTAGGGTGTTATGCCCGGCCAGATACTCTTCCTCTGCGCCACCCTGCATAATGAAAAATACTTTGCCACGGGCCTGAGATAAGGTCGGTAAATGACCGGCCACAGTGGCCTCGCGCAGTGTAGGGTAACTACCTCGTATTTCATCGGGCGTTATTACATTCTGCAACTCACTGCCAAAAACAGACTTAATTTCTTCGTCTATTTTGTTGCAGGCTTCATCATCATATAACACAGCACTTGTCAAGCCGGCACCCGGCACCACATCGGCTACAGCATCTTCTTTTGTTTCCACGTTGATAAACAGCGGTAAGTGGTTGGGGTGTGCATCGCTCCACTGCTTAACAGTTTGCAGAGCGTCTTTGAATGTGAGGTGAAGGGTATTGAAATCAAAATCGAGAATGTGTATGATTTTAAAGCCGGGTTGCAGCAACTCAGGTAAGTTGGAAGCAGCCGGTTGCGCCATCGCAAACTGCTTGCCCATTCTGTAGTAATATTTCCCCCCCACCGGATCGTTATAAATATCTAACTCTAATCCGCGAACGTTATAGTTATTAAACTGAACTTCCAGTGGCTCGTGCCAATAATCAATGCCCGCGGGGTCGTAAGCAGCGGGAAGAATACCTAACTGAGCGGCAGTAGCCATCCACGAAAAAATTCCGGAGTCTGTCCTCAAGTGATAACTGTTGTGGCTGGCAATAAACTGCACCTCGTTAATTTTCAGGCTATCGGTGGGGCCGTTATCATAGACCACTTCT
>CAYQRR010000332.1:0-3250 GCA_964419635.1 uncultured Chitinophaga sp.
CATACCTGTCGGTAGGAATGTAGCTTTCAATCCGGGCACCCAGGCTCCAATCATTTGTACCGAATTGTTTCCTACACCACCAAAACCTGCCTGGTAGCCTGGCGCGGGGTCTTTAACATCCAGTTTTTTGCATTCCCCCGTGGTATCGGTGTACACCAATACGTGGTGCACGATACTTCTATTTCCCGGAATGGCATCCAGCGTACGAATGTATTGGTCCTGCGTCAATCCGCTCGGTATCACAAAACAGCGATAAACATCTTCAGTCGTAGCATTTGAAGTATAGGTGGGGATGCTGAGTTTCAAATTAGCGATACCCAGTTCTGATCCTTTAGGAAACACAGGTGGTTTAGGCTCTTTCAGGGAATCGCCGCGAAGCCGCCCATTGTCTACCCAATCTACGATGGTATTGATTTCCGTATCGGTCAGCACCATTTCATGCGCAAAGCGGCTGTATTTGGTGTCGGGCGGCCAAGGCGGCATCTCGCGGTTTTCGACTGCATTACGAATGGCGCCAGCATTTAATTTAGCATCCTGGTACGACTCAAGGATGAATACGGAAGCACCAATGCCATCTTGCCGATGACAGGTCGTGCAATGTTTGTAGAAAATAGGGGCAGCATCCTCGCTAAAAGTAGGGCCTTGAGCCAACATACCAAGGCAGTTCAGCAAAAAGAAAACACAGAAAAGTGTAGTGGTTTTTTTCATGGTGTGAGTTTTTGTTAATTCAAACTTAAGCACAGTCTGGAGTATTTTTGATTGATCGTAATCAATAAATCATGGCTCGGTTTTTATAAAATATAAACTTTACGGACGCTTAGTATCAAGCAGATTTTCTCAAGCCGCGTCGTCGTATTCGGCTGAGAGTTTCAGAAGTAATTCCCAGATAAGATGCGATAAGATATTGTGGGATTCGTTGTGAAAGCCCTGGAAAGCGATCCAGGAAGGCCTTGTATTGTTCGTCTGGATTATAGCGACATAATTGATGGTAAGCACGTGCCAGATCGAGAAACAGAAACTCGTTCACCAGTCGCCCTAGTTTTTGAAATGCGGTGCGCGACTCATACAGTTCTTGAAGGTCTTGATAACTGAGTAAGAAAAGCTCGCTGTCTTCCAGCGCATCCACATATACGGTGCAGGGTTTTTGGGTGAGAAATCCCACAAAGTCAGAGGCAATCGTGTTTTCGATAAAAAAATGATTGGTAATTTCTTCTTCCTCTTCCATGTAATAGTGTCGTAACAGACCTTTGTTGACAAAGGCAATGTGCGTACTCGCTTCTCCTGGGCGTATATACAGATCTCCTTTTTTAAGGAATTTCAGCACAAGCTTGTCTTGCATTAATGCCCACTCTTCTTCATTCAGCCACACCAGTGGACGAAAGTGATTGCGTAGTTCTTCAAACATGCGGTTGAGTTTAGGTTGAGCTGTCGGTTATCAAATTAGACGAGCTTTTTCTTCAAAGGATTAATGGGGAGAGAATTTTTTTGGAAGGATTTGCTTCGCTTTATTTATAAAGTGCCAACGAAGCAGAACCAGCGATGATCATGGAAAAAATTAGGAAGAAAGGAATTGTAGATCAACAATAAGTCATCTTTCAGACAAAAGCATAGTTGACTGCAAAATAAGAGAAGTGATAAATGCGTTGGTTGTTGGAAAAATTTCTGTGTCCAACGTTTAAAATGGCACACGGCTTTTGGGCAATACTAGTTTTTCTTCATCACCGATTGCTGCACTTCTTCGATACGTAGTTTTTGCGTCTGAATTTTTTTCAATCTTTCTTCTTTGGCTGATAGTCCGGCAGCGTTGGGGTTAGTACTTTTCATTGTGTTGATTTGTTCTTTTAACTCCTGTTCTTTCTTGCTGTAAAAATCAACCAGGTCTTTGATGCCCCGCTGTGCATAATAGCGTACGTAATTCGTTTTCTCGGTACGGGCAGTTTCTTCCAGCAAGCCCAAACCACGCATGATCGTTTCGTCATCGCAGCGTTTTAAGAAATCGGCGTATAGTACCAGGAATGTAGATTTTTTATAACCATGCAAGAGGTCTTTGCTTTTTAAGAAAAAATCCAGGTTTTCATTGCTGCCATATTTTGCGTATACGCCCATGATCGAAATGAGTAAGCCTTCGTTTTTTTCCGCCTCCAGTTTTTTAGCCAGTTTTAATCCCTGAGATTCATCCAATTTTACAATTGCTTCCAAGGCTTCACCCATTACGTTGTAGGAACTGTCTTCCAGGCTTTTTTTGTAAAGTTCCAGCAGGGAGCGGTCTTTGGAATTAGCCGACAGGAGCTGGATCGCTTTTTCTCTTACCGCTGATTTTGGATCGTTCGTCGCGAGTTTCACGAAAGCTGGTTTCCAACTGGCTTCATCAGCAGCAAGCAAATCTCCTGCCGCAATCAATGCTTTATGACGGATAGCCCAGAAAGGATCCTGTAAAGCGGATCGCAGGGTGCTGATATACACACTGTCTTTTACCCCTTCTTTTCCAAGTTCAGAAAGAGCTTCCCAACGATCAAGGTACAATGGTGCATGGCTGTATTGGAAAGCCCAATCCTTTTTAGGTTTTTGTTCAGATTTCGTGCCTATCAATATCTTTTCGGCATCTACATTCACCAAGTCTGGTTTGCTGGCAGCATCCAGCAGAAAACGTTGTTCTGCTTTGTCAAATACAATAAGTTCTCTTGTTTTTTTTCCGTCCCGATAGATGTCTACAGCAAGCGGAAGTCGATAGTTGAAACCGGGTTCCAGAGCGCTTTGTTTCAGTGTGATTTCCACTTTTTTCAGCGAATCAATATAGGCTGTTTTAATCGTCACATGTGGATGCCCTTTGGTAAGAAACCATTGGTTGAAAAACCAATGGAGGTCTTCACCACTAACTTTTTCAAATGCCAGGCGTAGATGAGCAAGTTCGACTGCGTTGAATTTATTTTGTTCGAGGTATAGCCGGAGTCCTTCGAAGAAAGCCTCATCTCCCAGGTACTTACGAAGCATATGTAACACTCGTCCGCCTTTTTGATAAGTGAGTCCATCAAACAATTCTTCTTGTTCCCGATAATGAAAGCGGGTGATGGGTTCTTTGATTCTGTTGTCTTCCGCTAGGGCTCTGTTCTGATCTTGCTGTCCGATATAATCCGCAGCATCGCGTCCGTATTTATATTCAGCCCAAAGGTATTCTCCGTAAGTAGCGAAAGACTCGTTAAGAGCCAGATTCGACCACGACTCGCAGGTTACAAGGTCGCCGAACCACTGA
>CAYQRR010000333.1:0-3248 GCA_964419635.1 uncultured Chitinophaga sp.
TGATAAATGTGGTTCTGTTTTTCATTAATTCATTCAACGCTTCTTTGACCAATTTTTCGCTCTCCGAATCAAGTGCAGAAGTAGCCTCATCGAGGATAAGTATTTTGGGGTCGCGTAAAATTGCACGAGCAATGGCAATTCGTTGTTTTTGCCCACCCGATATTTTTACACCGCGCTCTCCAACTATGGTATCGAACTTGTCGGGAAATCCCTCAATAAAACCCAATGCATTGGCCTTGCGAGCCGCAGAAATAACTTCTTCCTCTGTGGCAAGGGGTTTTCCGTAGGCAATGTTCTCTCGAATAGTGCCGCCAAAAAGTATAGTATCCTGCGGTACCGTTCCAAAATTTTTACGAAGTGCAGTGATGTTATAATGACTCAGAGGCTGACCATCTATAAAAATTGCTCCTGAATCTATTGGGTATAGACCCGAAAGCATCTTGATGATAGTTGATTTTCCGGAACCACTAGGGCCTACCAATGCTATTTTCTGACCGGCTTTCACCGAGAATGTAAGATCAGTAAATAGTTTAGTCTCCTTACGTGATGGATAAGAAAAGCTTACATCTCGGAACGCTACATCACCGGTTACGTGACTTACCAGATTCTCATCGGCCGTATGTGTCTCTGATTGTTCCCCTAGTATTTCATTAATTCGCTCGGATGCGCCAATGGTTTTTTGTAGTACGCTATAGCTTTCGCTTAGACCCGCTAACGAACTACCTATAAAGATGGTGAGTAGAAAAAACTGAATGAGATCGCCCATTGAAATATTCCCCTTGGCTACTTCATTTAGTCCGGCATATACGATGAACACGATGGCACCAAACATCGCGAAAATGATAAAGGACACGAAACCCGCACGATATTTAGCAGCATAAAGTCCTATGGCCGCCACGCGCTGATTTATCAAAGCATACCTACGAGTTTCATAGGCTTCATTCGTAAATGCCTTTACCACATCCACTGCCTGAAATGTTTCTTCTACAATCGTGTTGCTTTCCGCTAACTCATCTTGTGCTTTTCGGGAAATAGATCTAATAAATCTACCAAAAAGCACAGCCGCTACCACCAAAACCGGCAATAAAGCCAGAATGACAATGGTTAGTTTCCATGAAATGGCGAAAATGAAGGGAATACACACAATGGGTAAAACCAACTGCCGAACAAAAAAGGCTAACTGGTTGGTAAGCGCATCCTGCAACTGCGAAACATCACTGGATATACGCGATGTGAGATTTCCCACTCTGTTTTCTTCGAAAAACTGTATGGGTAGTGTAATTATTCGCTCATACAGTTCCCTTCTAATCGCACTCATAGCGTGTTGACTCACATATTCAAAAAGGTAAATTCTAAAAAAGGATAGTACGGCCTGAATCAACAATACAAGACCCAGAATGGCACCAATATCTTTCAGTTTTTCGGGCGAAATTTCAGAGGTGTAACCATTGACAGCTGTAGAAATATTAGTTAGCTTGGCTTCTGCCGATAAATCCGATTTTAAGGTTTTTCCTACCTGCACGATTACCTCCTTAGCCGGTGATGCCGCATCAATCAATTTCCCAAAACCACCCGGTATAAAACTGACTACTCCGGTACTTATAATCAAGCAAAGCATCCCTGTTGCAAATTGCCATTTGTAAGGCAAGATAAACCGGTAAATGCGCAACGACTCTTTGATTTGATTCCAAGATGGAATTGCTTTCTTTTTTTCTGATGTAACCATAATTCTTTGAGATTGCAATGTTAGTCTTTGAATCCTGTTTTTTTACCCCAAAATGTGGATTTAAAACGGAGTATAATTTTCCAATTCATCCCGCTTTTCCGTTTTTATGACAATTCTGTGACAATTCCCTCGCCCATATCGGCACACACTGACCTATATTTGTGCCCGATGGGTATGTGTAGTAGAATTTCTGCTTTCCGATATTTATGCGTTTTTCTAGTTGCGTTTTGTTGCAGCAATACTTTACAAGCTTCTGAAACCCTGCTGGACCAATCAGCTACCATTCGTTTAGTTTTTGCCAGCGATTCAAAGCCTTTTGCCGATGCCATTATTCGTGTCATTCCATTGAATAAAAAATCCGGTAACATGAGGTTAAACGTGGGTATTTCTGATGCATCCGGGATTTACAGCTTCCCAGTTTCAGAGCCGGTTGTAGTTACTGTTTCTTATTTGGGGTATAGCAGCTTCTCTGACACACTATGGACTGCAGTGGATAAAACCTATAAAATGGTGCCAATGTCTCAGGATATTAAAGATGTGGTGGTTACGGGTCAATATGCCGTAGGTAGTGTGCAGAAATCAGTTTATGAAATCAAGGTAATTAATGCAGAAACCATTCGTGCCAAAGGAGCAAACAACTTACGCGAGGCACTACAAAACGAACTAAACATTGACCTTGGTCAAGATGCTGTATTCGGAAGTAATGTGAGTATAAATGGCATATCCGGAGAGGGAATAAAAATAATGGTAGATGGAGTACCGATTGTTGGTCGGCTAGATGGCAAACTCGATTTAAGTCAAATCAATATCAGCAACATTGAACGGATAGAAGTAGTGGAAGGCCCTATGTCAGTGATGTATGGAACCGATGCTATGGGCGGAGTCATTAATATAATCACTAAGAATTTCCAGCAGGAGAAAATCAATATCAATTTGAAATCCTACTATGAAAGTGTGGGGCAATATAATGTGGAAGTAAATTCAGGATTTAGCGTGGGTAAAAGCCAATTTTATGGAAGCGCGGGCCGATACTTTTTTGACGGATATTCTGCCAATAAGAGCTACTCTCGATTTCAGGAATGGAAACCTAAAGAGCAATATTTTGCAGACGCGAAATACGTTTACAATGCGAATAAATTTCGGGTTTCGCTACTTGGTTCATTTTTCCGCGAACGAATGATTGATCGGAGTGAGCCTAAAAGAACTATCAACTTTGGTGATACTATCAATCCCTGGATTTACATCGGGAACGACCTCAATTACTTAACCTATCGCCCAAGAGCATCAGTTTCGTTTATGTATAAATTTAATGAGGGGAATCAGTTGGATGCTCTGCTATCTTACTCGGGTTTTATACGCTTTACTTCCCGCTCTGTAAAAAACTTAAGTACGCTTGAAGAACAAGTAGCCACAGACACCTCAGGAACGGACACTTCACTCTATCATCAAATTATTTTCAGGCCCACTTACACTTTCCCTGTATGGAAAAACCGTTTACAATTTCAATTTGGTGGTGAAGTAA
>CAYQRR010000334.1:0-3238 GCA_964419635.1 uncultured Chitinophaga sp.
AAATAAACCAGGTGTCAGTGTGCTTTTGTATCCTTCCGCAAAACGCTTCCCAAAATATGCGCCCAGCCCAGAATGAAAAATAAGCCTCCAAGGGGAGTTACCGGTCCAAGAAACCAGCTTGGCAAACCGGTAAGGTGCCGGGTAGAAAGCAAATAAAGCGAACCAGAAAAACAGAAAATTCCAAGAGCAAAACAAAATGACGCATTTCGCATGATGGCAGAGGGTTCTCTTTTAAGGTGCCAGAAACATACCAAAATGGCTATGGCGTGGTAGAATTGATATTGGACTCCCTTTTCCCACATATTTAGTTGATCTGCATTAAGATAGGGCTTGAGACCATGTGCGCCAAACGCCCCTAAAATAACGGCAGTAAGCCCTCCTAAAGACGCAATAATACCTATTGTCCTCGCCATTTGTTAAATTTTTAGCTAATTAAGCGAAGACTGCGCTTTTCACAAACTTTTTGACGATAGCTTTGTTATAAGTATGTTTAAACATATATTTGCAGCAGAAATTAGTCATCCGATTATAAAGAGTAAGGGGTTTTATGTGTGGCGGAGCAGAGAAATCTGCTCCGTTTTTTTTATTACGATTTTCCCTACCTTGGGTTGACAATAAGGATTCGGCATGTAACTTGGCACCAAATACATCCTAGTATGCCGACTATAGAACAATTGATTCATCAGCCAAAGTTTAACGATGAAAAGCACAAAGCCATCATCAGTATTCTGTATGCTGCCAACCTGATTACGAATCATCACGAAAGTTTTTTGAAGCATTATGGAATCACTTGTCAGCAATATAATGCCCTGCGTATTCTGCGGGGGCAGCATCCCAAACCTTGCACAGTAGGCTTAATTCGCGAACGACTTATAGACAGGATGAGTGATGCATCACGAATTGTAGAACGGCTGCGCAAAGCTTCCTTAGTGGAGCGGGTGCCCTCCGTAAATGATAGAAGAGCGGTGGACGTGGCTATCACCCCAAAAGGGCTCGAACTGTTAGACAATATTGACCAACGGGAAAATGAACTGAGTGCTTCTACACAGAAACTTACCAAAGCAGAGGCGGCCACCTTAAATTTACTGATGGAAAAAATATTCGATAAGTTGGCGTAGCATTTACCGGCTCACCTTTCTGAATCGGGCAAACGCACCTAAGGGGAGTTTTTTCTTAAAGTTATCCTGCAAATACAATTCGCCACATTCCAAATTTTCAGGCTTGAAATTTTGTTTAACCAGATTCTCTAAAATCAAGGAGGAAAACCCGAGCGAGTATGCATTGAGAATGAGAAAGTGATTTTTTTCATCCAGCAGTTGCAATACCAATTCCATCATTTCGCCAATACTATCTTCCAGTTTCCATTTTTCGCCATCAGGGCCATGTCCGTAGGCAGGAGGGTCTAGAATGATGCCATTGTATTTGTTGCCTCGCTTCACTTCGCGCTTCACATATTTCAAAGCATCTTCCACAACCCATCGAATGTTGTCGAGTTTGCTTAGTTCCATGTTCTCACGCGCCCAGGAAACTACTTGCTTGATAGAGTCGAGATGATAGGTCTCCGCTCCGGCAGAGCGTGCAGCCAACGAAGCGGCACCGGTGTAAGCAAAGAGATTTAAAAACTTAGGGGTGATTTTTTCGAAGGAGGAGATGCTCTCTGTAATGTAGTCCCAATTAACAGCCTGCTCGGGAAAAACTCCCACATGTTTAAACGAAGTGAGCGCCAGGCGCAATTGAAACTGATTTCCGTTTTCGTATCCAATAGTCCAACGGTCGGCTGTATCTTTCAGTTTTTTCCAATCTCCACTGGAGGAAGAACGAGGAACAAATTTTACGTGCGCCCGTTTTTCCCATTCCTGCATTGGCAACGAAGTGTTCCACACGGCTTGTGGTTCGGGGCGAATGGTAATGACTTTGCCAAACCTTTCTAGTTTCTGAAAATTTCCGCAGTCTATGAGTTCGTAGTCGGCAAAGTGTGTGGGCGTAAGGGATAAAATCATGGGGCAAATGAAATAAAGATGTGTCAACTATTCTTTCACAATCACGAACACATCTTCGTTGTCGCGCTTCATCCGATACTTTTCTCGGGCAAATTTCTCCTGACTCTCGGGGTTGGTGGTCAACTCGGCATACTGCTGGTTGGTGGTTTTTATCTGCTCCAGATAGTAAGCGCGTTTTTGGCGTAGTTCTTTTAACTGACTGTATTTTCGGTATTGGTTCAGCAGATTGTTTTCATCCATAAACAACATCCATAGCATAAACAGCAACAGCGAAATCAGATATGGATTTCTGAAAGCCGGATGCAATTTCTGAAACTTCTTACGCCATTCTTTACCGCTCATCCAACAAAAGTGTGAATTATAATGCCGCCATGGTTATGTAGCGCTCTTTTGATTTAAACAGCAGTATGGTAAAAGATACAAACCGAAAACCAACTATGGTCGAAAGTCCGGGTTGGCTGCTCTCCGTTTTTTTACTTTTTCGTAGAGGAGGGAGATGGGGTTGTTAAACTTTGCTTTGGGGACTTTATTGGAATACTTCGGTTTTTCAATGCCATAAATTTCCAATTTACCTACCTCCTTAGCATCCATGAATGCCTCTATAAATTCTTCTTTGTTGCGAAAAGGGTAAATGGTAACCTCTTTCAGTTTTACAAAATCGTGAATCAACTGCACCTCCATCGTGTAATAATTGGCCGGATCCAAATCGCTGATGTGTAGTGTCTTATTCAGATAACCCACCGAGCTGAACTTGAGGGTATCGGTTTTGTATACATAAAAACTGAATTGACCCTCGCTATCGGTGGTGACAGCTTTACCGGAATTCAAAATTTTAATATTGGTCAGTGGCACCGGTTTCTTGGACTGAACGTCTATGACTGTTCCCTTAATCAAAAATTTGCCCTCCAGATAATCATAGTTCAGCTGCGCGCACACCCGCTGCGCTCCACCCAAGAGCAGTAGACATAAAAACAGGCATGTACCAATTCTAAGTTGTATCATGTAAGACCGTAAATATGTGGCTTATGTCCGAATTGCGAAATCAAAACACCAAACTTTAGCTTCTGTTTGCATTCGTGCCATTGCAAATCATGAAAACGAAAAATACATTCGCTCAGTATTTTTAAACCTTAAAAGCTACAGGAATGGGTTTTTTTGATCAAATGAAACAGCTTCAGGAGTTGAAGCAAAAAATGGAAGAAACCAAAAAGAAGTTGGACGAAACCGTTGTATATGGG
>CAYQRR010000335.1:0-3237 GCA_964419635.1 uncultured Chitinophaga sp.
GTGTTTGCGTTGCTGTTGCGTGGTATGCCTTTCAGCATTTCGGCAGGTATCGGCTTTATTGCTTTGTTTGGTGTAGCAGTATTAAACGGAATTGTCTTAATCGGAACTTTCAACCAATTAGAAAAAGACGGAGTTAAAGACATTTTCAAACGAGTATTTGACGGCACAAAGGAAAGGTTGCGACCTGTACTAATGACGGCAACCGTAGCAAGTTTGGGCTTTTTGCCTATGGCATTAAGCACAGGTGCAGGAGCAGAAGTACAAAAACCATTGGCAACCGTTGTTATTGGCGGATTGATTACGGCTACTTTCCTTACGCTGTTTGTACTGCCTTTGCTGTATATCATTTTCAATTCAAAAATCAACATCAGAAAAAAAGGAAAAATGAAATCCGTTACAACCGTAATTGTGTTGTTGCTTTCTGTTTTAAGTTTCAATGCAAATGCTCAAAACAAAAAAATAATTGGTGTAGATGAAGCGATAAACATTGCATTGCAAAACAACGGAAATATAAAAGCGAAAGATTTTGAAATAAAATCGGCTCAAAGTCTGAAAAGAACATCG
This sequence comes from uncultured Chitinophaga sp., assembly GCA_964419635.1. Classification (GTDB taxonomy): domain Bacteria; phylum Bacteroidota; class Bacteroidia; order Chitinophagales; family LD1; genus Bog-950. The sequence goes on from CAYQRR010000335.1 coordinate 565, forward strand.
GGCGAATTACCGAAATTAGATTTTAATGCACAGTTGGGACAATACAACAGTATAAAGTTTGACCAATCTTTTCAAGTAGCACAAACGATACCGTTTCCGACTTTGTTCGGTGCTAAAAAACAACTGATAAATGCCGAAGTAAAAGGCAAAGAATTACAAAGTGAAATAACCGTATTGGAGTTAAAAAATCAAGTGCGTACTTATTTCTATCAAATTCAGTATTTGCAGAATAATCAAAAGCAGTTGTTGTATTTGGATAGTTTGTACAATGATTTTATCAAAGTGGCAGAACTGCGTTACAAAACAGGCGACACCAAAAAAGTAGAAATCAGTACAGCACAAGCCAAGCAAGGCGAAATCAATTTATTGCTGAAACAAAATGGAGTTTATCTCAATAATGCTTATCAAAATTTACAGGCATTGATGAATACAAAAGAACCGTTTGAAGTTGCCAATGATACAGATTTTAAGCCTTTGCAGGTAAGCACTTTGTTGGACAGCACAGCCATTGCAAACCACCCGACAATTAAGGCGTTGTATCAAGATATAATCATTGCAGAACAAACAAAAAAGGTAGAGAAAGCACAGGGTTTGCCCGATTTTACGATTGGTTACACTAATCAATCTTTAATAGGTTTTCAAACTATAAACGGACAGGAGCAGTATTTTAATTCGGGCAATCGGTTCAGTTATGTAAGCGTTGGTGTTTCTATTCCTTTGACTTTCGGAGCTACAAAAGCAAGGATAAAATCTTTGGACTATCAAAAACAAGCCATTGAAGCCAACACCAAGCAACAGCAAATTTTGTTGGAAACACAGTTTCAAAATGCCATACAGCAGTATCAGCAGGATTTGCAGGAGTTCAATTACTATCAGCAACAAGCCTTGCCTAATGCAAACGATATTGTTTCATCGGCTCAATTAGGTTATCGCACAGGCGATATAAGCTATGTGGAGTATTTGTATGCTTTGCAAACGGCAACAGACATTCAGTTGAATTACCTAAAAAGTATTCAGCAGGTCAATCAATCGGTCATCAATATTTATTCAATAATCAATCAATAATTCGGTATGAAATTCAATATAAAAAATTCAATCGTTTTTCCTTTGGCACTATGCACTTTGCTTGTGATAAGCAGTTGCGGTAGCAAAGACAATCATTCGCATAATGACGAAAATACAAAAGAAACAGGTACTTCTGACGGACACAACCACGAAGAAGAAACGCCAACCATTGCCACGCTTACACAAGAGCAGATAAAAGCCGTTGGCATCACGTTGGGCAAAGTAGAAAACAAGGAACTCACAGCCACTATAAAGGCAAATGGTATGCTTAAAGTTCCAAACAACAACAAAGCAAATGCCACTTCTTTGTATGGTGGAGTTATCAAAACGCTGAATGTGCAAATTGGCGATTATGTAAAGAAAGGACAGGTAATTGCTACGATTGCCAATCCGCAGTTTATACAGTTGCAGGAAGAATATTTGACTATTGGCAGTAAAATCACTTTTGCAGAACAGGAAGTACAACGCCAAAATGAACTCAATGCAGGAAACGCAGGAGCTTTGAAAAATCTGCAAAACGCAACGGCAGAACTCAATACGCTTCGCACCCGAAAAGCATCATTGCAACAGCAAATACAGCTAATGGGCATCAATCCAAATTCGGTATCAAACAGCAACTTGAAATCTGCATTGGTAGTTACAAGTCCGTTGAATGGAACAATAAGCAATTTGTTTGCAAAGATTGGCAGTTATGTAGATGTTTCTTCGCCTGTTGCCGAAATCGTAGATAACAGTTCATTGCATTTGGATTTACAAGTGTTTGAAAAAGATTTACCGCTTTTGAAAATCGGGCAAACCATTCATTTTACCTTAACCAATAATCCTACTAATGAATACGATGCAAAAGTGTTTAGCATTGGTTCATCATTTGAAAACGAGAGCAAAACCATTGCCGTGCATTGCACCGTTACAGGAAACAAAATAGGTTTGATTGACGGAATGAACATTACAGGAATTGTGAGTTTGAGCAATGCCCTAACACCTGCCGTACCCAATGAAGCCATTGTAAACGCAGACGGAAAAGACTACATTTTTGTTGTTACTGATAAAAAAGCGGAAGAACACCACGAAGAAGAAAGCGAAGAACACAACCACGAAAGTGAAGACCGTAAACACAGCAATGAAGAAAACGGCAACATCAATTTTGAAAAAATAGAAGTTGTAAAAGGCGTTTCCAATATGGGCTACACCGCAATAACTTTTGTACAGGACATTCCTGCCAATGCTCAAATTGTAATCAAAGGAGCATTTTTTGTCAATGCCAAATTATCTAACACAGGAGGACACAATCATTAAAAATTAAAAGCAATGATAAATACAGATAAAAATCACAAGCATATTTACAATGTACAAGGTAAGCAGCTTTGTTGCACACAGGAAGAAAAAATTTACACCAATGCAGGTGCAAAAGAGTTGATAAAAGAAAAGCATCAACACGACCGCGATGATGACGGACACGACCACAGCCACAGTGATAGCAACCTTTTCAAAGTGTTTTTGCCAAGCATTATTTCATTGGTGCTATTGCTTGTTGCCGTTTATTTAGACAATTTCCTAAAACCAGAATGGTTTACAGGTTTGGTAAGGATTGTTTGGTATGTGGTGGCT
>CAYQRR010000336.1:0-3233 GCA_964419635.1 uncultured Chitinophaga sp.
GCAAAAGTTATAATTCTTGGAGGCGGTGTTGCCGGAATGAGCGCGGCACATGAACTGATTGAGCGTGGCTTTGAAGTAGAAGTTTATGAGCGCCAAAAAGAATATGTGGGGGGCAAGGCCCGAAGTGTCAATGTGCCCGGCACCAATTTGCAAAACCCGGATTTGTATTTACCGGGGGAGCATGGTTTTCGGTTTTTCCCGGGATTCTATAAGCATATTACCGATACCATGAGGCGCACTCCGTTTAAAGATAAAAACGGAAAGTGGCAAAGCGAGGGTTGCTATGGAAACCTGACGCCTACTTCGCGCATTATGATTGCCCGCAATGGCAAGTCGCCCATTGTAACCACAGCCAGTTTTCCAAAAAGTGTGGCCGACATCCAATTGCTTATAAGAGATTTAACCGGAGGGGCTGACACCGGCCTCACACATGAAGAGGAAGAATTTTTTGCACTGAAAACTTGGCAATTGATGACCAGTTGCAAAAAGAGACGCTCCAACGATTACGAAAAAGTAGGTTGGTGGGAATACCTGGAGGCCGATAAATTCAGTGTGACTTATCAGCACCTCTTGGTGGAGGGGCTCACTCGTACGCTGGTAGCAGCACAGGCACAAAGCGCTTCCACCAAAACCGGAGGCGACATCTTCTTGCAATTGATATTTAACATGGCGCAGCCATTTGTAAATACAGACCGGGTGCTCAATGGGCCCACCAACGAAGTATGGCTTAACCCATGGAAAGAATATTTATTGCGCAAGGGGGTTAAGTATTTTCACCACCACAAAGCGCAGCATATTCAAATGCGCAACGGAAAAATTGAAAACGTTGCTGTATTACACGACAACAAAGTGGAAGAGGTGAAAGGCGACTATTATCTGTTTGCGGTACCGGTGGAGCGAATGGCCGATTTGATCAATGAGGATATGGTAAAGGAGGACCCTTGTATGCGGTATATAAAGCAGCTGGCTCCCAGCACCAGTTGGATGAATGGCATTCAATTTTATCTCAACGAGGATGTAAGCATCAACAACGGGCACATTATTTTTAGTGATAGCGAGTGGGCGGTCACGGCAATTTCGCAGGTTCAGTTTTGGAAAGATTATGATTTAGAAAAACGGTTTAACGGTAAGGTAAAAGGAGTGTTATCGGTAGATATTTCAGATTGGCTAACGACCCGGTACAAAGGTGTGTTAGCCGAAGATTGCGATGCCGAAACTGTGAAGGATTATGTGTGGCAACAAATGGAGAGCAGTTTGAATGTTAATGGGCAAGTGGTGATTCGTAAAGACATGATAGAACATTGGTATCTCGATAGAGATATACGCTGGGTACCCGAAAAACATCAGGAAGAGGACAAAGAACCCTTGCTTGTAAACACAGTCAATAGCTGGGATCTTCGCCCGAATGCTTCAGTCGATATTCCCAATATGTTTTTGGCCAGCGATTATGTGCGTACCAATACAGACCTGGCTACCATGGAAGGAGCCAATGAAGCTGCTAGGCGTGCTGTAAACTGTATCATAGATGCAGATGGCAATAAGGCTGATTATGCCGATATTTATCCGCTGCAAGAACCGTGGTTCTTTAAACCTTTAAAGTGGTATGACGAAAAACGATTTGAAAAAGGGTTGCCCTATTCACACACTACACCCTGGTGGCTGAAGGCGTTCATGGTGTTTTGGGGAGGAACCTACATGCTCTTATATTTTGCCCAGGCGCTTCTTTCTTTTGTTTTGGCACCGTTGAATAAACTCTTTCCTAAAATTTCGGTGCGCAACAAATTTGCCTTCACTGCCATGGCAGCTGCCATTTTAGGGCTGGTGTTCTTTTCCACTTTCAATGGAGGATGGATAACTGCTTCTATTTGGGGCTATGGGATGTTTAGCGTCTATGTCTGCTATTGGCTAATTACCCGCGATGAGATTTTTAAAAGACTGATTGTATTTGGTTTGGCAGCTGGATTAGTGGAACTCATAGCGGATGCGTATTTGGTTGACATCACCAAAACATTGGTGTATCCGCAGCCGGAGCCTACCTTGTGGTGTTCGCCTGCATATATGCCATTTAGTTGGGCAGTGGTGCTCATTCAAATTGGGTACATCAGTTGGTTGATAGATGGTAAACTTGGCCCTTGGAAAGACGGATTAATGATGATTCTGTTTAGCGCTATCTTAATTCCGCTGTACGAAAATTGGGCCATCCACGGTGGATGGTGGTGGTATCAAAATGCAAAAATGATTGGTGACGTTCCCATCTATATCTACATTGCCGAGGGCTTATTGATGTTTACGGTACCGTTTTTTCAGCTACGATGTATGAATCGGCCTGTTAAATACGCAGTGTTTTATGGGATGCTGGAAGGTATAGTAATGTTGTTGGCCTGTGTAATTGCTTTAATGATTGTAGCTAAACTATAATAGATGATAAAACAGTTGATTCATTACTTTATTCCGGAAGCATATCGGCAAACGGAAGAGTCCTTTAGAAAAGCCCGTTTTCTGGTAAGTGCGTGCTTCATGACTTCTGTATTTTCTTTCTTCTACTTTTTAGTCTCTGTATATTTCAATATGACCATGCCCATGTATGGCATGATTCATAATACGATTATGTTGGCATTGCTGCCGTTCTTCTTTCGCTATGGATTGGGCATTATTTCTTCAGCCAATCTGTTCATACTTTTCGGCTGCATAGGCTTAACGGTGACTGTTTTTTACACCGGAGGTTTTGAGTCCGGCACCATGGTGTGGTACATCGTCCTGCCTATCGCCTCTTTGTTGTTAGGTAATAAATCCAGCGCCTACTTCTGGACCTTGGTTTGCTACATGATTGTAGTGGTGTTGGGGGTCATGAAAATTAATGGATACGATTTTGAGAACCAGATTTCCGCACAATACATTTATCATTTTAATATATCGTCTATCAGTGGCATTGTGCTCATGATTTTTTTATTGGCACTCATTTTTGAAAATACAAAAGAAGAAGCCTTTGATGAACTGCGGTTAAAAAACAAAGCCATAGCGGAGGAGAAAAAAAAATCGGATGATTTGCTCTTGAATATTTTGCCCGAAGATGCGGCCACCGAGCTCAAGCAGAAAGGTTACGTAGACGCCCGCCATTTTAATTTAGTGACGGTATTGTTTACCGACTTTAAAGACTTTTCCATCATGGCACAACGATTAACTCCCGGGGAACTGGTAACACTTATCAACCGTTATTACCGGGCTTTTGATGC
>CAYQRR010000337.1:0-3225 GCA_964419635.1 uncultured Chitinophaga sp.
CACAATGCTTTCTACCAGAGCAGCTCCGGCAGCACCCGGTGCATACCAAGCGGAAGTACCGATAAGTTTAGTCAAGGTAGCTCCACCCACCATGGTGTCAGCCGCCACTTTTTTCAGTGTTTCGGCATCTAATAAGTTAGAAACCGGATGTGAATTTAACGTAGCCAACCTGGTTAATGGTATCATAGTGGTGTCACCATGTCCGCCAACAACCACAGCTTGTAAGTCAGACGCAGAACAATTCAATGCCTGGCTCAAATAATATTTAAAACGAGCACTATCCAGAATACCACCCATTCCAATAATTCTGTTTTTGGGCAAGCCACTCGATTTCAATGCAAGGTAAGTCATAGTATCCATCGGGTTACTTATCACCACGATGATTGCATTAGGCGAATGTTTCAAAATGTTTTCTGTAACTCCTTTTACAATAGAAGCATTAGTGCCAATAAGTTCCTCGCGAGTCATTCCTGGTTTGCGAGGAATACCGGAAGTAATTACCGCTACATCTGTGCCGGCAGTTTTGGTGTAGTCGTTGGTGGAGCCAATCACTTTAGTATCGAAACCCAAAAGAGTGGCGGTTTGATTCATATCCATGGCTTTACCTTCTGCAACTCCCTCTTTGATATCGACTAAAACAAGTTCGTGGCAAAGTTCTTTGCGGGCAATATTGTCGGCTACGGTGGCACCCACGGCACCGGCACCTACTACGGTAATTTTCATTGTTATTTATTTTGTGGTTAAAAAAAATGAGCGCGCAAACTTATACGAATTGAATAGACTGGCAACATGATTTTTAACCTCATTTATCCGGCTCGGGCATTTCATAATCGAGTTTGCGACCCCATAATCTCATTTGCATTTGTATGGCAGCTTGGCGACCCCTTATGTAGCCCGATGGGGCATCGGCCCTAAACCGAATAGGGTTAGGCAACACTGCAGCAATTAGTGAAGCTTCGGAAGCTGAAAGTCGGGAAGCCGGCTTATGAAAAAAACGCTGCGCAGCTGCTTCTACTCCATATACACCATCCCCCATTTCAATCACGTTCAGATACACTTCCATAATGCGCTCTTTGCTCCACAGTAGTTCAATAAGACCTGTAAAATACACCTCCAAACCTTTGCGAACAATACTGCGTGCCGGAAATAAAAATGCATTTTTTGCTGTCTGCTGCGATATAGTAGATGCCCCTCTTACCTTTTTCCGCTTTCTGCTTTTCTGCTTTTCATTGTATTTCATAGCATCGCGGATGGCTTCAAAATCGAAACCGTGGTGCCATAAAAAGTTCTGATCCTCGGAGCAAACCACGGCCAGTTGCATTGAATTGGCAATTTCCGACAAGGGAACCCAGTCTTTCTCAAAGCGAATTGGTTTGCCATTCCATTTTTGCTCAACGCAACGCTGCACCATCAGCAAAGTGAAAGGTACGGGCATAAACCGAAAGGCAATGACCAGCAAAACCGACCCCAAAAAGAAATATAGCGCGGCTTTAAAAAGGAACTTTCTAATCTTCTTCCACATGGTGCGATGATAAAAACAAAAACATCCGTTATTGAACGGATGTTTTTTAAGAACTTGTATAAATATTTACTACTTAGGAGAAGTTGGTGCAGTAGTCGTTTTTACGGTGGTGGAAGGCGTTTTTGCAGGAGCTGCCGGCTGCTTTGCTTGCGCCTGTTTTTTAGCCAACATGTCCAGATTTCCTTTTGCTAACACAAACTCCGGAGATTCAGTCAATGCTTTGTTAAAATTATCTTTGGCAGCTTCATCTTGGTTCAGTTCCATGGCACATATACCTTTTACGTTCAATGCAGCGGCCTTCATAGCTACATCCTGCGAGCCCCCCTGCACTACAATATTCACTTTTTGCTTAGCGGACTCCGGATTGGCAATCACCTGATCTAGAGAAGCTACGCATTCGCCATATCTTTTCAATTGATATTGCAGCGTAGCAATCTGGTAGAGGTAGTAAATAGATTTATCTGCAGCATACAATCTTTCGTAATCGGCCAATGACTCTTTCACCAGGCCTAAACTCTGCTTAGAAACGGCTACCAATTCCAGCATATCGTTTCTTTTCGGGTTCTCTTTTAATATCTCTTCCCCTATTATAAAAGCCTGCGCGTAACGCTCTCCGGCAAAATACAGTAGCGCCATAGAATCGTTCAAATCTTTGCGCTCAGGCTTAAGGGCAATAGCCTGATAAAGACAAACAGTGGCAGCCTGTAAATCATAATTTTTAAGGGCCAGTTTATATGCCTTCATTTGAGTGTCAAAAGCATCCTGCGCTTGCAGCGAAGTAGCTGAAAGGGATACAAGTGCAATAAGTGCCAATACCAATTTCTTCATCGTAAATTTGTTTTTGTATGGGGCTAATGTAAAAGAATTTGCTACTCAGCAACCTTCCCGTTTAAGAATTTTACCATTTGCGATTGAAGTTCGAGAGCGGCTTTGCCCGCTGCATCATCAAAATCTTTTTCGCCCGAAGCATATATAATATTGCGAGCCGAGTTAATGAGCAGTCCGCACTCGCTGTTTAGCCCATGCTGGCAAATTTGCTCCATATCTCCGCCTTGCGCGCCTACACCCGGTACCAAAAAAAAATGTTGCGGGGCAATTTTACGAAGGTTGGAAAACTGGTCTGGATGAGTGGCTCCGGTTACAAACATCAACTGGTCTGCGGTGGCCCATTTTTGTGCGCGCTGCATCACGCGTTCATACAACTTGAGCCCCTCCGATTCCGTAAACTGAAAATCGGCACTGCCCTTATTGGACGTAAGCCCCAGTAGAATCACCCATTTATCGTGATATCCCAAAAAAGGAGTTACCGAATCCTCGCCCATGTAGGGCGCTACAGTAACAGCATCAAAATTCAACCACTCAAAATAGGTTTTCGCATACATTTTAGAAGTATTGCCAATATCGCCCCGCTTGGCATCGGCAATCGTGAATACCTCCTCTTTAAACAACTCAAGGTAATTCATTGTCTTTTCCAGACTCTCCCAACCTTTTACTCCCATACTTTCATAAAAAGCAATATTGGGTTTATAAGCCACACACAAATCCTTAGTGGCATCAATAATGGCTTTGTTAAACTCAAAAACAGGATCGGGATAAGCCAAAAGATGTTTAGGGATAAGGGTTATGTCGGTATCTAGGCCCACACACAAAAAGCTCTTTTTCTTCAATATGAGCTGATAGAGTTCTTTTTTGTTCATGGAGCT
>CAYQRR010000338.1:0-3184 GCA_964419635.1 uncultured Chitinophaga sp.
TATTGGTAGTAGCAGCATCTTTTCTGAAAAAACGCACGGCTGATTTTCCATCGCTGATAGCTTTCATTACCACTTGCATGGCACTGGAAGAATCCAACATCTGGAACGCATTGCCTAAGCGGTAATCGATGGAAGCGCATACGTAACCACGCTTGGCAAAGGCATTGCAATATTGTGTGCATACATTGTCCTGTGTTTTGCTGCCTCCGATAAAGCTGCCTCCGTGCGCCATAATCAAGAGCGGGCGTTGTGCTTCAGTGTCACCGGTAGGCTCATAAATGTCCAGCTTTAGAGTGGTGCTGTTGGCGGTGGAATACACCACATCGGAGGTAATGGTTACGTCACTAAAAATCTGGTCTTTGTATCGTTGTCCGCATTGGGCAAACGAGTAAGCCGAAAGAAGGCTTAAACCAAGAAGCGTGTAAAATCTACATTTCATAATGGTATGGTTTGTTTTATTAAATAGATAACCGAATGTAAAATGTTTTATCGAATCACACTGCCATTGGCGATAGCGGCTGCGGGCGATACAAAATGCAGCTTTCCTTCCGACTCCGCCAGCAGTATCATACCTTTTGATTCTATTCCTCTGATTTTGCGGGGTGCCAGATTAGCCACTACACTTACCTGCAAGCCGACCAGCGATTCGGGGGCAAAGTGCTCCGCAATGCCCGATACAATGGTGCGCACCTCTGCACCTAAGTCGACTGTTAACTTGAGCAGTTTGTCGGCTTTCTCTACTTTTTCAGCGGCCAGCACGGTACCGGTGCGCAGGTCCAGTTTCGAAAAATCATCATAACTGATTTCCCCCTTGGTTTCGGCTGTATTGGTTTTTGTTTCGTTCATCACTTTGGTGTTTTCTTGTTGAAGGCTTCTTTCTTTCGTTTTTTGCAATTTCTGTATCTGTGCATCCATAACTTCATCCTCCAGTTTTTGATACAGCAAAAAGGCTTTGCCCAGAGAGTGTCCGGGCTTTACCAATAGCTGACTTCCAACATCCTCCCAGCTGTAGTCGCTTTTGTGGAGTTGCAGCAGGTCAAAAATCTTTTGTGCGGTAAAGGGTAAAAAAGGCTCGCATACTATGGCAAGGTTGGCAATAATCTGCAGGCAGTCGTACAGCACAATGCCGGTTTGCTTCGGGTCGGTTTTTATCAGTTTCCACGGCTCTTTATCGCTTAGTATTTGGTTGCCATGCCGTGCCAGATTCATCACCTCAGCCAGCGCTTCACGAAAATGAAACTGCTCTATGGCATCGGCAATTTTATCGCGCTGCTGCTCTATAAATACCTGTAAATCGGAACATGGGCCGGCATCCGGCACCCGGTTCTCGAAATACTTATCGGTAAGTACCATCACCCGGTTTACCAAATTGCCGAGTATAGCCACTAACTCATTGTTGACCCGGGCCTGGTAATCTTTCCAGGTAAATTCGCTGTCTTTGGTTTCGGGAGCTATGGAAGTAAGTACATAGCGCAACTCGTCTACTTTGTCGGGGAAAGTTTCCAGATACTCATGCATCTCTACACTCCACTTTCGGCTGGTGCTCATTTTGTCGCCCTCCAGGTTCAGAAACTCGTTAGCCGGCACATTGTCGGGCACAATGTAGTCGCCATGCATATGAAGCATCACCGGAAAAATGATGCAGTGAAACACGATGTTGTCCTTCCCCACAAAATGAATGAGCCGGGTGTCGGAGTCTTTCCAGTAGAGTTCCCAGCTTTTGTTGTGGTCCATCGCCCATTGCTTGGTGGCAGAAATGTAGCCAATGGGCGCATCAAACCATACGTAGAGCACTTTCCCATCCGCATCTTTCACGGGCACTTTCACTCCCCACTCTCCGTCACGGGTCATGGCGCGGGGCTGCAAGCCACCTTCAATCCAACTTTTGCACTGGCCATACACATTGGTTTTCCAGTCTTTGGCATGGTCGCGGAGGAGCCACGTGCGCAACCACGGCTCATAGTCATTCAGCGGCAAATACCAGTGTTTCGTTGGACGCAGTACCGGGGCTTTTCCGCTCAGTGTGCTATGTGGTTTTATCAGTTCAGCAGGCGATAAGGATTTGCCGCATTTCTCACATTGGTCGCCATAGGCTTTTTCGTGACCACAATTGGGGCAGGTGCCCATAATGTATCGGTCGGCCAAAAAGACTTTCTGCTCTTCGTCATAATACTGTTCGTTGGTTACCTCCCGAAACAATCCTTTGTTGTAAAAATCCAGGAAAAACTCTCTTGAGGTTTCATGGTGCAGGGGCTCGCTGGTGCGGTGGTAGATATCAAAAGAAATCCCCAGTTTCTCGAAACTATTTTTGATGAGTACATGATACTTATCGATGATGGCGCGGGGGGTTGTGTTTTCCTGCATGGCTTGAATGGTAATGGCGGTGCCATGTTCATCGCTGCCACATACAAATACCACATCGCGCTTGCGCAAGCGCAAATAGCGCGCATACGAATCGGCCGGCAGATAGGCCCCCGCCAAATGGCCAATGTGTTTGGAGCCATTGGCATAGGGTAAAGCGGCCGTAATAGTATATCGTTTCCAGTTCTTGCTCATAGACGGGCAAAGTTGAAATTTTTGGGCAAAGCATATCAATAATAAAAAGATGTCGGTGCTGATTTTACTTTAGCGCCATGCTACTACGACCCCCTGCGCTGCAACAAGGCGATACAGTTTATCTGCTGGGCACTGCCCGAAAAATTAGTGTGGCTGAAATAGAATTTGCCATCGCTACCTTTAAAAGCTGGGGCCTGGAGGTGGTACTGGGGAAAACCATTGGTGCCGAAGCGCATCAGTTTGCCGGAGACGACCAATGCCGTAAAGACGATTTTCAAACCGCGCTGGATAACCCGGATGTTCGGGCAATCATTTGTGCCCGCGGAGGCTATGGCACCGTGCGCATGATGGACGACCTGAACTTTGATGCATTTATGAAGCATCCGAAATGGATTGTGGGATTCAGCGACATTACTTATTTGCATGTGCATGTCACGAATAGCATCGGCATTCAAACGCTGCACAGCAGCATGCCTTTTGCACTCGATAAAAAGACCCCCGAAGCTCTGGAGACCATGCGTCAGGAATTATTCGGCCATAAATGTCGTTTTGATGTAGCAACTCATCCCTTAAACAGATCCGGAAATGCCAGGGGATTTTTAATTGGTGGCAACCTGTCTATCCTCTA
>CAYQRR010000339.1:0-3182 GCA_964419635.1 uncultured Chitinophaga sp.
GCCCCGCCTGAAAACTTTCGAGTACCAAAAACTCGAACAGCAATTTGTCGTCATGTACCGGCCTGCCCCATTCTTCATCATGATACTTTACATACAAAGGGTCGCCAAGGCACCATCCACATCGGGTTTTGCCATCTGTAGGACCAGTATATTTTTCTTCCATCGGTTTTTTAGAAGCCATCTTGCAATGCGTCTATTTACTACTAATTATAAACCCTTCAATTTCTCCCAAAGCTCGGGTAGTTTTTTAATGATGGCGACTTGTCGGGCAAATGCTCGGGCCTCCACCACCGGATAGCCGATGTATGTTTTGCCGCCTTCCAGATTATTAGGAACTGCGCTCATAGCCATAACCACAGCCGCATCTCCTATTTCAATGTTCTTGTTTACTGCCACTTTGCCATAGAGCGTTACGCGATTGCCTATTCTTGTATTTCCGGCAATGCCCACCTGTGCTGCCAAAATGCAATGTTCTCCAATTTTTACATCATGCCCGATATGTACTTGCGAATCCAGTTTTGTCCCCTTGCCAATCACCGTATCACTCGATACTCCGGCATCAATAGTAGTGCCGGCACCTATCTCTACATCATCCCCGATTACTACGCGCCCCGCTGTGTGCATTTTATCGTAATGTGTTTTTTGATTTTTGTAGTAAAACGCATCGGCACCAATGGTAGCATTGGCATGTATAATTACATTATCGCCAATGATGGTGTAAGGATAAATAGTGGCATTGGCATGAACCATACAATTACGGCCTATCTGCACCTGCTGCCCCACACTTGCTTTTGGATGAATAAAAGTGCCGATACCTGCTTGAAATACCGGTTCGGCATTATGTAAATCGGGATGCAGCTTTTGCGCCAGCAAATTGTATGCTTCAAAAGGTTGTTCGTGAAACAATAGCACTTTGCCTTCAGGAGCGGCCACTTTTTTATTGATGATGATAAACGATGCCTGACTGGCCAGTGTAAAGTCATAATACTTTTCGTGGTCTACAAAGGTAAGGTCGCCCGCCTCCACATTGTGTATCTCGTTGAGTCCGGTAACGGATGCCACACTGCCGCCTATAGTTTCGGCTTGTATCCAGTCGGCAATCTGCTGCACGGGAATTGGTTTTTCAAACTTCATGGTGTGAATATAGAAGGTGTGAGCACTGTATCAACCCGCTTGCAGTTTCAATGTTGCAATTCTCTTTTACATTCGCCCCGCTATGCAAATCACAGTTTACAAATCAAAGATTCACCGCGCCACCGTTACGCAGGCCGATCTTAACTATATTGGATCCGTTACCATTGACGAAAACCTGATGGATGCCGCCAACCTGGTGGAACATGAACGGGTGCAGATAGTCAATGTCAATAATGGTGAACGCCTGGAAACTTATGTTATAAAAGGCGAACGGGGCTCCGGTATTATATGCTTAAATGGACCTGCGGCCCGCAAAGTGTCTGTTGGAGACGTAATTATTGTGATCTCCTATTGCAACCTTAACATGGACGAATATAAACTCCACAAGCCGGTGACGGTGCATGTGAATGCTGCTAACCAACTGACGGATTAAACTTTGAAGAAGCAGCTCTTTAATATTCTTAAACTTTCCGTATCACTGGGTTTGGGTATTGCGCTCATCCTGTGGTTTGTGAGCAAGATGAGTGATAGCGACAAGCAACTCACGATTGATGCGTTTAAGCGAGCCGATTATTTCTGGATTATTCTGGCACCCTGCATGGGTCTGGTTTCCAATTTTAGCCGTGCGCAGCGCTGGCGCTTGCTGCTGGAGCCCACCGGATTCAAACCAGGCTTTGCCAATACCTGGTTTAGTGTCATGATGATGTATTTTTTCAATCTTTTTTTCCCACGCTTAGGCGAGGTAACACGGTGTAGCATCTTAGCCCGATATGAAAATGTCCCTCTCGATAAATCACTAGGCACCATGGTGGTGGAAAGGCTGGTAGATTTAATCACCATCATGATTATCGGCAGTGCGCTACTGTTTATTGAGCGCGACCGGTTGCTTACATTTTTTCAGGATAATGTGCTGAATAAGCAGCCGGCACCGACCTAGGGCCCTGATTTTACGAAATGGATAGTGCTTGTGGTGCTGGTAGCCTTGGCAACCGGTGCAGCCATCTACATTCAGCGCAAATACGGATTTGGGAAACTGAAAGCTATATTGGCCGAACGATTGATGGGTTTTGCCGAAGGATTAAAAAGTATCAGAAATCTGCGAAGCCCCGCTCAGTTTATTTTTCATTCTGTATTTATTTGGCTTTGCTATTTCCTGATGATTTACTGGAGTTTTCCTGCCTTGCCAGAAACAGCCGGCATGGGAGTTATGGCAGGCGCAGCGTGCTTGTTTTTTGGTGGATTTGCCATTGTGGCTACTCCCGGGGGCATAGGGGCCTACCCAATCGCTATATCAAAAGTGCTGCTCCTGTATGGTGTTGGCGAAACCTTAGGCTATGCATTTGGTTCCATCGTATGGGCAGCGCAAATGGCCTCTATTTTAATAGGCGGAACAATTTCGCTTATTCTGCTCGCAATATTGAACAAGGAAAAAGCGTTAAAAGACTAATTGCTTTTCTGTTTGCCAACGCATCTGGTAGATTTAGGTTTTTGCCATGGAGAATAAAATATTTACACCCGAGGATTTGCTCAAGCGAGTGGAATTCTGGCGCATGCTGGGAGATAAAATAGTGTTTACCAATGGCTGTTTCGATATTTTACACGAGGGGCACCTGCGGGTGTTATCCTCCGCGCTGTCTTTTGGCGACCGGTTGGTGGTAGGGCTTAATGCAGACGCATCCGTTAGGAGACTGAAGGGACCGACTCGCCCGGTGAATGGTGAAAATTCAAGGGCCGCTTTATTGGCTTCGCTCATATACACCGATGCGGTAGTCATTTTTGCAGAAGATACCCCTGAAAATCTGATTCATCTAATTCGTCCCGATGTTTTGGTGAAGGGAGGCGATTGGAACAAAGAAGCTATTGTAGGGAGTTCGTTTGTAGAAGGCTATGGGGGCGAAGTGCGAACCGTTCCATATTTAGAGGGATTTAGCACCACTGCCATCATCAGTCGGAGCAAAAATTAAAAGATTGGCCAACAAAAAAGCCTCACATAGTGAGGCTTTTTGCGGATCGGACGGGACTCGAACCCGCGACCTCTGCCGTGACAG
>CAYQRR010000340.1:0-453 GCA_964419635.1 uncultured Chitinophaga sp.
TCGGGAGGACAATTGTATTTATTGCGGCACCAGCGTAACCAGCGGCTTGGCTGTTGCTACTATTACTTCAATAGCGGGAAATACCCGACTCGGAAAAATCGGTAAAAGCCTCGAATCGATTAAAGAGGAGAAAACACCTCTGGAACTACAAATTGGCAGCTTTGTAAAAAGCATGGCCATAGTGGGTGCCTTGGTTTTTGTTACGGTGTGGGGGATTAATTATTTCAGAAGTAAAGATGTACTCGATAGCTTATTGAAGGCACTCACCCTGGCGATGAGTATTTTGCCGGAAGAGATACCGGTAGCATTTACCACATTTATGGCTTTAGGGGCATGGCGGCTAATGCAAATGGGTATTGTGGTAAAGCAAATGAAAACAGTGGAAACATTGGGGAGTGCTACTGTCATTTGCACGGATAAAACAGGTACGCTAACCGAAAACCGAATGAGCCT
>CAYQRR010000340.1:463-3181 GCA_964419635.1 uncultured Chitinophaga sp.
AAAGATGACTGCGGGCATAAATGAGAAAGATGCCGCTCTTATTCGACTGGGAATGTGGGCGAGTGAACCAATTCCTTTTGACCCGATGGAGATAGCATTGCATGAGTCATATATAGCAACTACACAGTATGATGAGCGTCCGCAATTCAAAATGGTGCATGAGTATCCCTTGGGCGGAAAACCACCCATGATGACTCACCTTTTTGAAGACGCAACCGGAACCCGAATCATTGCTGCGAAAGGAGCTCCCGAAGCGTTTTTACATACCAGTGGATTGAATGATACGGAACGGACCGAATTATTGAATGCTGTGGTAATGCTGGCAAGTGAAGGTTACCGTGTTTTAGGAGTAGCAGCAGTACACTATGGCGGGAACGAATATCCTGCCGTGCAACAAGATTTTAAATTTTCTTTAAAGGGACTTGTTGCTTTTTATGATCCACCGAAACAAAATATAGCGGGTGTATTGCAGAAATTTTACACGGCTGGTGTAGCCGTTAAGATAGTGACTGGCGACAATGCTGCTACTACTACAGCTATTGCACAACAGATTAAATTTAGAGGTTATGAACGGGTAATGACCGGTGATGATTTAATGAAACTCAGCGATCAGGATTTGCAAGACTGCGTATTGAACACGAATGTATATACACGCATGTTTCCGGAGGCAAAACTGAGAATTATGGAAGCGCTGAAAGCTAAAAAACAGATTGTAGCCATGATTGGTGATGGCGTAAATGATGGTCCGGCACTAAAAGCAGCACATATAGGTATTGCCATGGGTAAAAAGGGGACAGAGATTGCTAAGCAGGCGGCATCACTTGTGTTGGTGGAGGATGATTTGAGCAAAATGGTGGATGCCATTGCCATGGGTCGCAAGATATATGCAAATCTAAAGAAAGCGATTCAGTACATCATTTCCATCCATATCCCTATTATCCTCACCGTATTTATTCCACTGTTGTTAGGTTGGATTTATCCCAATATTTTTTCACCGGTGCATGTCATTTTTTTGGAGTTAATCATGGGGCCTACCTGCTCCATAATATATGAAAATGAGCCCATGGAAGCTAATACACTACAACTGCCGCCTCGTCCATTTACTTCTACTTTTTTCCGATTTAGCGAATTAGCAACAAGTGTTGTTCAAGGCTTGATAATTGCCGCAGGGACTCTTTCGATCTATCAATACGGTGTAAATTCGGGGTATAACGAAGAACTTACTCGCTCTATCGTGTTTAGCACACTTATCTTTGCGAATGTATTTCTTACACTCATCAATCGGTCCTTTTACTATTCGGTATTCACCACGATGTTTTACAAGAATGCTCTTTTGCCAATTGCATTGACTACTACCCTGATGCTATTGGCCCTATTGTTATATGTTCCCTTGGTGGCTGATTTCTTTCAATTGTGTGGGCTCTCACCAATGCAATTATTATTGTGTGTATCTGTTGGGTTTTTGTCTGTTATTTGGTTTGAGCTGGTGAAGTGGTTTCACAGAAGTAAGTCTCGGTCACAAACGTAGTGAAATTGATATCGTATCTTTTACGAATGCTACCGGATGTTCATGGCATCCAGTTTTTTTCTATACATGGCGGCTACCCGCATTTGATCTTCATAAGATACCGAAAAAATAGAATAGCCACTCATATCCGGGTTGGCACAGAAGTAAAGATACCGATGCGCTTCGGCATTGAGCACCGCATCGATTGATTTTTTTCGAGGCATGCAAATAGGGCCGGGAGGTAATCCGGTAAATTTATATGTATTGTAAGGCGTGTCGTATTCTTTATGGTAAGCGGTAACGCGTTTAGCTGTAAAGTCTTTCCTTGCAAAAACGAGCGTGGGATCGGCCTGCAATGGCATGTTAATTCTTAAACGGTTTAAATACACACCCGCAACGGTGGCCATTTCTTTGTCGAAAATTACTTCCTTTTCTACGATGGATGCCAGGGTAGTTACTTGTGATTCTGTAAAATGTAAATCGGCAGCGATTTGTTTCCGCTCCTTATTCCAGTAGTCAACGTATGCTTTTTGCATCTTTTCCAAAAACTTGGTTTCGCTTACGTTCCAATAGAATTCGTAATTGTCAACAATGAATTTCGATAAAATATTGTTGGTGTCTGTATTGTATTTTTTGCAAAACGCGGCACTGTTAAGTTTGTGTAGCAGCGAAACCGAATCTATTTCCAAAGTGCGGCCTACCAGCCCCGCAAACTCTTCTTTGGTGCGGATGTTGTAAATTACAAGCTGAACCGGTGTTTGCAATCCCCCTTTTAATAAATTCACAATAGCGCGATTTCCCATGCCACTACGCAAAATATAGTGTCCACTGCGTATCTTTTTGTCGTAACCCTTTATGCGACAGGTCCATTTAAACGAATCGTAATTCTTTAAAGCATTTTTACTCTTTAGCAAATGAATTACATCGGAATAGCTTGATCCGGTAGGTATCTTAATACTGATGCTTCGTTGAGTTTTGTCTGTCAGCTGTACGTTGTCCAAAACAAAGACATAAACTACCCCCAGCCCGCCTACGACACCAATAAGTAGAATAAGCATCAAAATAATAGCGCTGCGTTTCATTAGGATATGAACTTTGATTTTAATTCCGGAGTAGGTATTCTGCAGTGTTCTGTTTTCCCAAACCATTTATAACGGTTTCGGGCTATCAGGTTATATATGCCGTTGCGTAAAGAAGCCGGTAGTATAATC
>CAYQRR010000341.1:0-3161 GCA_964419635.1 uncultured Chitinophaga sp.
AATCAGAAAAAACAATCTTCAAACTTAATATATACACTTTTAACAGAAAATATTTGGACATGTGAAACAGGGACACACGCAGGCAAGATGTCTTATAGGTTTGCTTCATCTGAGAAAGTATATTTTTACTATTTTCTTAATGGAAAGTATGGAACGACCGGAAGGGCAGAATGGAAATTACATAATTTGGACGGTACAGACATTATTGAAGTTAGTGGTCAGGGTGAGTTTCAACTTAGAAAAAATGACAAGGGCTATTATTTTGAAAGCCTTGACTGTAAACATGTACCGTTTAAAATTACCGACAGCATGAAAACAGAATTGAATAAGTTGGAAACGTTTTGAGGAAATTAAAATGCACGACCGCACAACAGTGGGTTTTGCGGCAGTGGGGCTGGACGCAAAGCGTCCGTCATCTGTATATCGCTATTCAGCTTCGGTCGGCTGACGCAATATCTATTCGGCTTTTGTACTTAACTTCGGCAGCAGTAATTCTATTGGCTTTACATCGCCGGGGCAACGAATATAAATTCCCCACCGCCGCAAAGCCCTGTTCGTTAGCGGAAACCCTATGACAACGACAGTGCAACTATAAACGGACAGACATGAAACGAACATTTTTACATAAAACAAACGACCTGACTGCCCGACTCGACAGCCAACGCAAAGAAGTTTTATTTTTTGCCGACCCGCATTTTTTGTTTTTTATTTTTTTGGCAGCCGCACAAGTGGCACATTTGGTTTTGCCCCTTCACACAAAGCCAACCCTTCGCAAAACCAAAAGAGCCACTTCTCCTACCGCTCGGTTAAAAACCTAACTTTAAAATCATGAATCAACTTTTCAAAATATTTAAAGTGGACGAAGCGGAAGCAACCAAAATAAGTGCTTCGCCTGATGAACCACACCAACATGACTTTGAAGAATTGATTATTGGTATAGAAGGGCAATTAGAACATTTTATTGATTTCAAGACCACCAAACTTGACGCACCGCTTGTAAGTTTTGTTTCTAAAGGGAAAGTTCATCGTGTTATTCCTAAAATAAAGAATGGCAAATGCAACATGTGGGTTATGCGATTTAAGAGCGAGTTTATTCCTGAAATCACCTTTCAGCTTTATTCAAGTTACCATAACCACGCCACGCTAAAGCTGCCTGACGAATATTGCTTTAAACGCCTAACCACTATATGCGAAATCATAAATGGAGAAATGCAACAGGAAAATCCAGACCTGAGTGTTGTTAGGCATTTGCTCAATGCCTTATTTATAATGATAGAATCTGAAAAAAACAAGATTGAACCAAGGGAAAATGGTTTTACTTCTACCCAGAACACAACCTTACAAAACTTTCTAAAAATCCTTGAAGAAAATTATCAAAGACCTGTTGGAGTGGAGTTCTATGCTGAAAAGTTGTTTATGTCTGCAAGAAATCTGAATATTATCTGTAAAAATATTCTTCAGCAAACAGTAACCGAGATTATTGAAACCCGAAAACTCATTGAAGCTAAAAATCAATTAACTCATTCCGATAAAAATATTTCTGAAATTGGTTTTGACTTGGGTTACAATGAGAAAGCCTACTTCACCAATGTATTCAAGAAAAGAACCGGACAAACCCCCTCTGAGTTTCGGGAAGAGATGAAAAAGCTCCTTTCCTGATTTTACAACTCTTCTTCCAAATACTGTTACCCATTGCATTATAAATTATTGCAACTTTTTAGTGTGAAATTTATTAATCATTTAAAACAATAGAAAAATGGAAACAGTAGCAAAAACAAAATGGGTTTTAGACCCAACCCACAGTGAGCTTACTTTTAAAGTAAAGCACATGATGATTACCAATGTAAAAGGTGAATTCAAAAACTTTTCAGTTGAAGTAGATGGAGACGATATTTTCAAATCATCGTTGAATGTTATCGTTGACGCTTCGTCAATCAACACCAACAGCACGGACAGGGACAACCACCTGAAATCTGCCGACTTCTTTGATGTAGAAAATCACAAAGAACTTACGTTCAAAAGCACTTCTTTCAAAAAGAAAGACGATGATGAATATGAGTTGAAAGGCATTCTTACTATCAAAGGAATAAGTAAGGAAGTAGCACTTGAAGTAGAGTTTGGCGGCATAAACAAAGACCCTTGGGGCAATGAAAAGGCAGGGTTTTCTGTAGAAGGAAAAATCAATCGCAAAGATTGGGGTTTGAACTGGAACGCAGCTTTGGAAACAGGCGGTGTATTGGTGAGTGAAGAGGTGAAAATTGCAGGTGAAATTCAATTTGTAAAACAATCTTAAAAGAAAAGACAATGAAAAACAAAGTAATTATAATCACAGGTGCCGGTATGGGACTTGGATTAGCAGCAGCAAAAGAACTGGCTTCAAAAGGTGCAAACCTTGTGTTGGTTGACTACAACGAAAAAAGTTTGGCTGATGCCAAAGCGGAAATCACTAAAGAATTTCCGAATGTAAAAATCATCAACGTGGTGGCTGATGTATCGAAAGAAGAAGCCGTAAAAAACTATGTGGATGAAGCGGTAAAAGCATTTGGCAGAATTGACGGACTATACAACAATGCGGGTATTGAAGGCAAGCAGGCAAGCATTACCGAGTATGATGTAAACATTTTCAAAAAAGTTATTGACATCAATCTGATGGGTGTGTATTACGGATTGCGTTATGTAATTCCGGTAATGCAAAAACAAAAATTTGGTCGTATTGTGAACGTGGCTTCTGTAGGCGGTATTCGTGGAGTGTTGAACCAAATGCCTTATGTGGCAAGTAAACACGCTGTTTCGGGTATGACAAAAAATGCGGCTTTGGAATATGGCAGAGACGGAATTCTTACCAATGCCATTGCGCCTGGAGCTATTCTTACACCTATGGTTGCCGAAGCATTTAAACAAGTTAATCCAGATAATCCTAAAGCAGCAGAAGCCGAATATGCGCAACGCAACCCAACAAAAAGATTGGGACAACCGCATGAAGTAGCCAAATTAGTCGCATTCCTTTTAAGTGAAGACAACGGCTATGTGAGCGGACAAACCATCGCTATAGACGGAGGAGAATCAAATATTTACGGTAACTCTTAACTTTATTGAAAAAAAGTAAAAGATGAGCTTATTTAAAAAACTATTTGGATCGAATAAACCCAATGGCTTCAAGG
>CAYQRR010000342.1:0-3156 GCA_964419635.1 uncultured Chitinophaga sp.
GAAGGTCCTGGACACACGCGACTCGAGGCCCAGGCTCGGGCTGGCGCTCGGGCCACATTTGGGCTTGCGGCGACGACGCCACAACCCAAAACGTCAAGGTAAAACCAACCTTCTCTGCCATGATTTGGGAGGCGAGGAGATTTTGCGGCCGACGTCCTTGTCGGCCGCTTTGCGGTACGAAGCTCTCTACAGGCTATGCAAACGGAGTTGACTGCTGACATAAAGCACGCGGGATGCGAAAATGCCGGTACCGAACAAAGTATTGAATCTAGTTGAAAGTTTTGAACGTAAGTTTTCCGAGGTTAAAGACCAGAGTTATAAAGAAGCGAGCTTGCGCAAGGAATTCATTGATCCATTTTTTCGCGAATTGGGCTGGGATATTGAGAATGAGCAAGGCCATGCTGAAGCTTACAAAGACGTCATTCATGAAGACGCAATAAAAGTTGAAGGCTCCACCAAGGCTCCGGATTATTCATTTCGAATCGGTGGGCAACGCAAGTTCTTTTTAGAGGCTAAGAAGCCATCAGTAAATCTGAAGGAAGATCTGGCACCCGCTTACCAAGTTCGAAGATATGCCTGGAATGCAGGCTTACCTATTTCCATACTTACCGACTTTGAGGAATTCGCTATCTATGATACCACAGTAAGACCGAATCCAAAGGATAAGGCTTCCATAGCTCGTATTTTTTACTGCACCTTTCGTGAGTACGCAAATCAATGGGATTATATCGCTTCGATATTTTCAAAAGACGCAATACTTAAGGGTAGTTTCGATCAGTTTGCAAAAGACTCGAAAAAGAAAAAGGGCACAACTGCCGTTGATAAAGAATTTCTCAATGAGATGGAAAAATGGCGATCTGACCTCGCTAGGAACATTGCACTGCGCAATTCTCTGGATATTCATGGCCTGAATTATGTCGTACAGGCCACCATAGATCGAATTCTTTTTCTCAGAATCTGTGAAGACAGGGGCATTGAAGAATACGGCCGACTGCAAAAACTTTCCGCAAAGGAGAATATTTACAAAGAACTTACGCAGATATTTGAGCAAGCTGATGAGAAATACAATTCAGGACTCTTTCATTTCCGAAAGGAGAAAGGCGTATCCAGCGCACCTGATGACATTAGCCTTAGCTTAAAAATTGACGACAAAGTTCTTAAAGAAATCATCTCGGTTTTATATTACCCCTCACCTTACGAATTCTCTGTAATCTCAGCAGATATTCTTGGTAATGTGTATGAGCAGTTTCTTGGGAAGGTAATCCGCCTTACCAGCGGTGGCCAAGCAAAAGTTGAAGAAAAACCTGAGGTCAAGAAGGCTGGCGGCGTTTTCTATACACCGCAATATATTGTAACGTACATGGTGGAAAATACAGTCGGTAAGTTATTGAAGGACAAAACCCCAATGATGATCGCCGGCAAAGTTAAGGGTCATGCGCCTTTGCGCATTCTCGACCCTGCCTGCGGCTCTGGCTCCTTCCTGATAAATGCATATCAATACCTGCTAAACTGGCATCGAGACTGGTATGAGAAAGACATCAAGCAAAAAGGGCCCGCACAGTCTAAAAAATGGGCTCATGCTGTTTATCAGGGGCCGGGCAATCATTGGTACCTAACCACGAAGGAAAAAAAGCAAATATTGGTAAACAACATATTTGGCGTAGATATAGATCACCAAGCTGTTGAAGTGACAAAATTAAACTTGCTCTTAAAAGTCTTAGAAGGCGAAAATCGCGAGACTCTGGGCTCGAATTTAAAACTCTTTCAGGAAAGGGCGTTGCCAGATTTGGGCGATAATATCAAATGCGGCAATTCCTTAATTGGTAGCGATTTTTATGTGTCCAAAGAGAAAGGCCAGAAGCAACTATTTGAGCAGAGCGAAGCAGATAAGTACAAAGTGAATGCCTATGATTGGCCTAAAGAATTTCCAGATGTATTCTCAGCAGGCGGCTTTGATGCCGTGATCGGAAATCCACCGTATGTGTTGGTATTCGATGACAAAGAAAAGGCATACATAGAGGAAAAATATCCCGAATTTCAGCGCAACAATGACCTCTATGTGGCATTTGTAACACAAAGTCTGCGCCTCACCAAGGACAGTGGGCTCTTTGCCATGATCACTCCGAATTCGTATGTCAGAGGTGATTACTTTCGCAATTTTAGAGAACTTCTTAGAAAATACCAAATCTCATTCATTAACGACTTCCGTAACATTGAAGTATTCGAAAATGCAAATGTCTTCTGCGCGATCATTTCGATTCAGAAAACAAAGCCCAAAAAGCCTATCAAGCTCTTGTACGGCCTGGACAAAAAAGAAGGCGAAATTGATCACGAGTCAGAGCAATTTATCCTCATTAACCCAATTGCGTCTAAACTTTCAAAAAACCCAACTTTTGACGAACTGTTTTTGATCAAAGACGTCGGTTACAATTACTGGAGCATTGGCCGCGGCAAAGTAAGGGGGGGCTCAATTGGTTCTCGTATTCTCTACAATGGAAAAAGGCTAACTCGAAAGATACACCCTATATCAAGGGCGGCGACATATTACGATATTCCGGGCTTGTCCCGCAAAATTACCTGCGGCACGATTACGCCAATTACCTGGAAAAAAATGACATCTTTCGATATACTGCGAGCTTTATGGAAACAAAGCCAAAGCTCGTGTATAGGCAAACGTCCAGTTCATTAATTGCCACGATCGACACCAACGGGTATCATAATGATAAAACCGTACATATCATTGTCAACAAGCCGACACAACAATATGACCTGCGGCTTGTTTTAGCAATTTTCAACTCAAAACTGTTAGGCTATTTGTATAAGCACCTAACTGAAGAAGTGGGCCGTGCGTTCGCACAAGTAAAGACTGTCAACATAAAGCGGTTACCGTTCCCTAAGAAGATCACTCCGTCTCAAGTACAGAGAATAGTCGCCTTGGTAGATCAGATGTTTCTCTTAACGAAACAATCTTCACAGGATGCCATCGCTCCGCAACAAAAAATACAAATTGAGAGACAGCTCAATGCTACAAATTCAGAAATTGATAATTTTGTGTACGAACTTTACGAATTGACTCCTTCAGAGGTGCAAATTGTCGAAACCTCTCAATAAGTGTCCGCGCCCATTAATAACATTCGGTGCCTTTTCGCCCTCCAT
>CAYQRR010000343.1:0-3151 GCA_964419635.1 uncultured Chitinophaga sp.
TGTAAAGGCGAATGTTGAAGCGTATCATAAATTGCCGGCATGTTGTCAAAAGCCGGGTGTTTGCGAGCATTAAAAAATCACAGCCATGCGTTGGCTACCAGATTGGCCGCAGTCATAATAGCTGTCATGGGATTTACCCCAATGTTTGACGGAAAGAAAGAGGAATCTGCTATCACTAATCCGTCTATTTCTTCCACTTGAAATTTATCCCGCACTTGCACCCCACAAAAAAGGTGTGTTGCAGCCATCGGTACATTTCCTGGTTCTGGTTTTATATTCGCTATAGCTTTAGCTTCTTTCAGCGTGGTAATAGATTCCGGAGCACCATATACGGAAGGCCATACCTCCCTGGCCCCGGCTTCCAGCATCGCTTCAGCCATCATAGACAGTCCTCTTAATATATTGCTGAGGTCGTAGTTGGTTGGAGAATAACTTACCAAAGGACCAAGGGGAGATCGCATCACTTTTCCTCTTGCTTCTGCCTTACATGCCACCCCCCAAATGGCAACATGGTCCAGCTTTTCAAGTCTGCTTTCCAATAATTTCCCTGCACCCGGTACCCGTGCTGCACGAAAAGCACGAGGCATTCCGAGGCTTTCAAATTTGATATTTTCCTTTCCCCAATAAGTGCTCTGTGCCGATTGTGAGGCTTCGGGCATTCCAACTATCTTTTTATCGAACAGACCTGCCATAGCCGAACCCGGATGGCACATAAACCCGTTGCCTTGCAATTTGACACCACTTTTTAATAATAGCCATGGCGTTTGAATTGCGCTGGCTGCCATAATAACGGCTTGCCGGGCATGAGCAGAAAATTTTGCACCGGAAGCAAACTTCCCAATAACTCCAACAGCCTTACGGTTTTTAATCACCACCTTAGTCACTTCGCAACTAGAATAAAGCCTGGCCCCATTTTCTATAGACATGGGAATGTAGTTCAACTCCATACTCTGCTTGGCATTATTGGGACATCCTTGCATACATCTACCTGAGCCTTTGCAGCCGGGAGTGCTACGTTTAATAGGTTCTGCCTTGCTGCCCCAAGCCTGCAACATGGTGCCTCCGTTTTCACCATGTAGATGGGGTGGAGTGGCTTCTATTTGTAACTCGCGGTCCAGTATATCGTTAGCATCCATCAATGCTTTCCAAGGCAAAAGCTTTTCCCATTTTTTATCAGTTCGTACCCAATCTTGCCAAACCCATTCCGGGAACCTAATTTGAATAGCACAATTGATGTATGAGCCACCACCCACGCACTTGCCTTGCAGTAATGGAACAGGATCTGAGCCAATTGAAGCTGCTGCACCTGCATCGCGATACAAAGTAGTCATGGTTTCCAAGGCATTTTCACCTATCACCGGCTTAGGCGGTGCTCCTTCTTCTACAATTATTACGCTTTTGCCCGCTGCAGTGAGCCATCGAGCACAAGTAGCACCCGCAGGACCTGAGCCAACAATTACAAAGTCGGCATCGTCTTGAATATTGTATAGTGAATCGTTTATGAGCATTGTGTCATGAGGGCTGTTAGCTTCCAGAACTGCACCAGGCTACGGATAGTGGCACTCGGATGATGATAGAGTGTTTCGATTATTCGTATCCTCTTTTCAATGTTAATCATTCCGAAAGGAACACCATGTCTGCGAATGGCAAATAGGTGCACCAACACAATAGATGTTTTAAGCAAAAGTCGAACATGAAAGGGAAATTCTTTGGGCATTTCGCTTCCTTTCCAACCGGGAACAATCGCTTCAAAAACTAACTTCATTTTGATTTCAGGATTAATCATTCGGATTATGTACGACCTCCATATATTGCGGCACAATTAAATTACTTTCAATCTCAACTTTAAATTTTTAAGACAGAAAATGAAAAAGACTTTGACTTTTGAAGATATGGTGACGATGGATAAAAAGCAAGTGGCTGATGTTTTTAATAACGGACATCCAATTCCTGTAAATGATCTTCCCAACTCTCAGTATCTGGGAGTGGATTTAAGCCTGCCCTCCTGGGTCAATAAAATTTTATGGAAAACGTTTCGTAAAACATTCTATCGTGATGAAGATAGTGGCGTTATTCGGGGTTGGAATGTAAAATTGGAACAAACCGGATATGGATTCCCAACTATAGCCAAAAAAGATAGCCAAGGTAATGAACTGGCATTTGGTCATTATCACGTATGCTCTGCAGCAGGGAAATCTTTTCCAAAGAGTTGGCGGGGGGGCGATTATCTGGACTATGGAGTTGCCGGTAACCCGTTTTATGACGTGGCAGGTTTGGGTTATTGTCCGTTAGTGGCCGTAAACGAGGGTTCAGCAGATTTGTTACTTGGTTGGGAAGTATTCAAAATCGGGAGCCTGTTTATTCCTTTAAATGACTATTGGTTATTGAAAAAAGAAGGACCTCTCACGGTGGTGCAGCCTGTGCCAGGAAGAAAACCCTAGTAGAAATACTCAACCAAGTTCAGTTACCTAACGGCCATTTTGCGAAGCATAACAGACAACAGCCAAGGAGATATTCGCTTCATCCAAATACCCAGGCTTTCTTTGAAACCTCCAATAAATACCTCTTGCTTTTCAGCTTTTATCGCCTGAATCATTTGTGCCGCACAGGCATCTGCAGTTAATCCATTGGCAGTAGCGGTATCCATGGTTCCCAGGATGGCACCGCTTCCGGTCAGTGCATTTTTAGAAACGTTGGTTTGAATAAAACCCGGACACACCAACAATATTTTAATGCCTTCATTAGAAACCTCGGCACGTAAAGAATCAAAAAAACCATGTAAGGCATGTTTGCTGGCAGCATATCCGCTTCTCCAAGGGCTTCCAAATTTACCTACCGCACTGGTTACTGTCACAATCATTCCGCTTTTGCGTTCCAGAA
This sequence comes from uncultured Chitinophaga sp., assembly GCA_964419635.1. Classification (GTDB taxonomy): domain Bacteria; phylum Bacteroidota; class Bacteroidia; order Chitinophagales; family LD1; genus Bog-950. Next base: position 2,881 of record CAYQRR010000343.1, read on the forward strand.
AATGCTTAAGCAATAATTTTGAGAGAGCAATTGTTCCAAAGTAGTTAATCTCCATCAATTTTCTGTCTACCGATACCTCGGTATCGCGAGCCAGAGAACGCTGACTGATTCCTCCGTTATTTATGAGGACATCAACTTGACCAAAACGCTTTATGACCTCCTCTTTTTTAGCTTCAAACGAGGCTTGGTTTTCAAGGTCAAGAGGGACAATCATGTAATCTTGTTCCGGTAAGTTAGCCGTGGCAGCTACTCTCCTTAGCTCATCTTCTCT
>CAYQRR010000344.1:0-3138 GCA_964419635.1 uncultured Chitinophaga sp.
GCATGGTGATAGCTGGCTTTCAATGCCCCTTCGCTGGTGCCCAGAATTTCACTCATTTGCTCATATGGCATTTCATCATAATACCGAAGATTGAAAACTAGCTTTTGCTTTTCGGGTAAGGACTCAATAGCGAGCTGCAGCCTTTGCTGAATAGCCTCACCATCCACCGGATGGCTATCGCCCTTTATATAATTGGAAGGGGAATAACTTGATTCTTCCTCCTCCTTATCTGTCACATCAAAACGGATGGTGGCTTTTCTGTTTCTGGAGTTGATAAATGTGATGGTTTCGTTGGTGGCAATTCTATATACCCAGGTAAAAAGCTGCGAATCGGCACGAAAATTATCGAGCCCGTTCCAAACTTTAATAAAGGTGTTTTGCATTACATCGTGCGTATCATCGTGGCTCTGGAGCATTCTTCGAATGTGATAGTATACGCGTTGCTGGTAGGTTTCTACCAATACCGTAAACGCTTTTTCGCGCTTACCGGAATGGAATAATTCAAGAAGCTCTTTATCGGTCATGGGTGGTGGTTGTGCTGGTGTGACTAAGGCAAAAAAGAAAGGTTTAAAACCTATTTTCTCTTGAGCACTTTCCTTACGGCATCCACTACATTTGGTGTATCTAAGCCATACTTCGCCAACAGTTGATCTGGAGTTCCGCTCTCGCCAAATGAATCGTTAACCGCCACCAACTCGAGTGCGGTAGGTTGCTGAGCGGCTAACAAGGTAGCAATGGAAGAGCCTAAACCGCCAATGCGGTTATGCTCTTCGCAAACAACCGCGCACTTTGTTTTGGATACTGATTTCAGAATAGCTTCTTCGTCCAATGGTTTTATGGTGTGTATATTGATGAGTTCTACCGAAAGTCCTTCCGCCTCCAATTGACGGGCAGCTTCCAAAGCCTTCCACACCAAATGCCCTGTGGCAAAAATGCTTACATCTTTCCCTTCATTCATTACAATGGCTTTTCCAATCCGGAAATTTCCTTCCGGCATAAAAATGGGCCAGGCCGGACGACCAAAGCGCAAATACACAGGTCCCACATATTCTCCGGCAGCGATTGTAGCTTCTTTGGTCTGGTTGTAATCGCAAGAATTAATCACCACCATGCCGGGGAGCATTTGCATAAGCCCTATATCTTCCAATATCTGGTGGGTAGCGCCATCTTCTCCTAGCGTAAGACCGGCATGTGAAGCCCCTATTTTTACGTTTTTACCACTATACGCTACACTCTGGCGAATCTGATCGTACACTCTGCCGGTAGCAAAGTTGGCGAAGGTGGTCGCAAACGGGATTTTCCCACCTACTGTCATGCCGGCTGCCACACCTATCATGTTCGCTTCGGCTACACCGCATTGCACAAAACGATCTGGAAATTCTTTAATAAAATCATCCAACTTCAGGGAACCTACCAAATCGGCACATAGCGCCACCACATTAGGGTTGCTTCGGCCCAAAGCCAACATGCCGGCTCCAAAACCGGAACGCGTATCTTTTTTTCCTGTAGAAACATAATCCGCTAATGCCATAAATAGTTTTGTGATTTAGAGCTTCAAACTTAAACTTCCCCCACTCTGTATCTCGAATTCTTTATCTACACTGGTGTGGATAGTGCGGGCGTTTTTGGATCGGTAAACGATATGGTATTTACCGGGTTGAATAGCAATAGTTTCTTGCCTTTCTTTTAAATGCAAATCGTAAATTTTTTTCATTGCTCCGTTCTCTACCACAAATATTCCTCCGTAGGCTTCAAAGCTTTTATTGATAGTCAAAATGCCGGGAGCCGGTATAAGCACATCGGTGGTTTTACTTTGGTCAATCTTTATGTTTTTGAGTTCTAACCTGGGAAGAGTAAGCACTTCCAGGTCATAGGTACCGGTGAGATATTTTTCGCTTGAATTTATGCGCTGCACCTGTATAGTTTCACTGTTACCAGGTCGGTGAATCAGGCACTTGATGCGGTCGGTAGCGTGTACCTGTGAAGTGCTGCCCTGTAGCTGAAAATTTAAATACCCCTGTGGTGCAGCTACACTAATGATGTTATGTGCGTTTCGCTTTAATACGATGCTATCTTTTACAATTGGCGGTACCGTGTGAATCAGCAATTGGTATGTAAACACCGGTGAAACAGCCAGCGTGTCGGGTAATCCGCGGGCGTTTAGGGAATGGTAAAAGTCATACACAAGCACATCCGTTTCCGAGTCATAGAAACTCATATTTACATCGGTTTCGGTAGGTTTACCGGCTGCATCATTCAAGTTTACCTGCAAGGTGGTTTTTGAGATAGATTCCAACACCGAGGTGTTGAGTGCAGTAGTAAACTCCTCGCGGTTGGCGGTATTGATCACTTTTCCCATGCAGTTCATCTGCTGAAACACATTCGCCTGCAAATTCATGCCAATGATAAACGGACGAAGTACCACCCCATTTTCTTCCAGAATTTTTTGAAGCGAACAAGGGTCCCGGTTGCAGGCATCCTCGCCATCAGTGATGATAATGAGTATCTTCTTGGCACGGGTGGACCCAAAATCGGTAGCACATTTCTCAATCGAATAGACGAGTGGGGTAATCCCTTTGGGCCTCAGTTCCTCCAGCTTCTTGTTTAGTTTCAGGATATTTCCGGTATCAAACGGCACTTCGAGACGGGTGTCGCGACAATTTTTATCGGGCTCCGGATACAAGTGACCAAACACACGGAGTCCCATTTCCACTTCTGCAATACCTGAAATGCTATCGGCAATTTCCATTAAGGCATTAGTAGCCGTGGTCCATTTTGTACCGCCCTTCCATTCGTTTTTCATGCTGAGGGAAGCATCGAGTAAAAAAAGAATTTTAGTTTTTTCTTGCGCAAAAGCGTTGGAAAGCAGGAGCCAACCACTACAAAACAAGGCGAGCCTCCGCCACCGTTGCCTTCCTCGCTTGCTATATGGAAATGTAGATTTCATGGCTCTTGAAGGTTTAACACCGTATTTTGACCTTCTATGATTTCAAAAGTGCGAGTGCGGGTCGTTTCACTTTCGTAGCTATCCGCTGGTTTATATACAATACGATATTTACCGGGCTGCAATTTTCGGTTCATCGTTTTTCCTTTCCATTCCAACCGTTCCACCATTTTTTTACCGGCATAGATACTGAC
>CAYQRR010000345.1:0-3111 GCA_964419635.1 uncultured Chitinophaga sp.
CAGTGGCAAAAAACAACCGCTCACGGATCCGGTAATCACGCTTAACGTATCGGCCTTGCAGTTATCAGTTACTATGGGTTTGTCATAGTAAAAGTTCACTCCTCTTCTACCGTAAGGCAATTTAACAACTGTATCTCGCGGGCAGTTTTTGATTACAGGCAACTCATTATCCGTAACCACCACATTAAAGAAATACTCAGTAGAACCGCTCTGTTGAATTGCGTAAAATGCATTTTCGGTAACCCCAACCGAAAAAAATGAACCGCTGGTCTTTCCCTTAGATTGTTGCACGGTAATTTCCTTGCCGTTCTCCGATTTTGGAGCTTTGTATGTAACGGTGGCTCCGCATTTTCCGGGTTCACTAGGCTTTGTCATATCTGAAGGGAACACAATCTTGGATTTAGTAGGCACTCCGTCACCAAATACCTCCACCTGATTAGGTTTGGGCTTCACTTCGGTTACTACTACTCCGGGTTGCGTTTTTACAGGCGATGCCAATTGCTCTGTGGTTTGTGTGACTGTGGTAGAAGGCGGTACATTTTTATTCGAAACATCCGATCCACTATCGCTGGTGCGCGGGGCTACTGTGTCTTTTTTTTCCGCTTTAGGAGTGAGCGTTGGATCGACTTTTACAACAACAGGGGTTGAGGGTGCTATTGGAGTAGGTTTTTCGGTAACCTGAGTTGCAGGAGCCGGAGCTTGAACGGGTATGGGCTTTGTTTCAGTTTGCTCTACTACAACAGGTGCGGGAGTCTCTTGTGTTACCACTACCTTAAACCCACAATCGCTAACATTGCCGGCAGAGTCCGAAACCTGATATCGTATTTCAGTAGTTCCAATAGGGAAATAGGCTCCACTTGCCAAACCCTTCACCTTCTCAACAGATTTCACACCGCAGTTATCTGTGGCCACTACACCCGGATAACGCACCGGCATTACTTTTGCCGCTGAAGGAGCCTGCACGTAAACATCCGCGGGGCACTGCAAATCCGGGCTTTGTGCATCCACCACTTCCACAGTAAAAGTTTCGGTAATAATTCTACCATCATCGGCTGTAGCTTGAAAACGGTTATACGTTTTTCCTACATTGAACAGTGACCCGGAAGGGATACCGCTCACTTGCTTCACCTCATAGCCGCCACAGTTTAGCGTAACTACCGGTGGAAAAAACTTAAGCGTGGCGCTACACTTGCCTTTATCGCTGCTCACTTTCAAATCATCTGAAACTTTCATTTTAAAAACTTCGGCACCTTGTTTGGAAGAAATATCACTGTATAGTGCATTGATTTCGCCCGGCAGTAGAGCTCTGTCATAAAAACGAACATCATCCATTGCCCCCTGATAAAACTTAGGCATTACAGCATCGCGCCCCAAAAGCAAAGGCTGATTATTGGAACGCAGTGATTTTAGAATAAGCATCTGCCCTATCAACTTTCCATTGAGATAAGCATAAGCCCATTCTCCGTCAAAGGTGAGTGCAAAATGGCACCATTGATCAAACTCTAAACGATGACTTTGGTAGTTTTTGTCCTCGGTGTTTTGCGATACCGAAAAATAAATGCGGCTGGTGGCATCGTAAAAAGACTGAACATATTTTATGTTGAGCAGAGAGGAGGTGGGTTCCGCTACGTCCGATGCCTGTGATACCATAATTAACTCCAGCTCGTTTTGATTTCTCCTCTCGGGTTTAAACCAGGCGGAAACAGTGAACGAGCTCCCAACCCAATAATCGGCAATTGAAACTTGCTGGTCTTTCCCGTTTAATCGAACGGCTCCACAGGTGTTACCAAATCGGTCGGTGGCACGGGCAAGTTCGCCTGTAGCAATCGCTTCTTTTCCTTCTCGCTTAGTATCTCTCAAATGATTGTCAAGTGGATACCGGCATATCAAACCCGCTACCTCCGACTGCGAATAAGATTCGAAGACCGCCAAGAAACCAACTATAAAAACAATGCTATTTCTAATACTCAATTGGGGTAGTTTAAGTGTGCAATTTCATAAAACAATGTTAAACAGAGCAGGCAAAATAATGCATTTATGTTTCCACGAATAATGTAGCTGTTTTACAAAAAGATACAGTGCGTAAGAAAAGCCACCAATACGGCTATATTTTAAACCTAATACTTCCACAAATTGTTTCCTTTGCGCACCATATTACAATAGCGATTATGCCCCCTTTTCTGTGTCAATTCTCCAAAGTATTTAGCTGCATATTTATCCTCATGTCGACCGTCACATTTGTGGGGGCACAAGGCAATAAAGACCGGTTTACGATTAGTGGCTACATAAAAGATGGCAGCAACGGAGAGAGCCTGTTGGCCGCATCTGTTTATGTAACAGAGTTAAACAAAGGCACCAATTCCAATGAGTATGGTTTCTATTCCATCACACTTCCTAAAGGGAGTTACACGCTTAAAATTTCGTATGTAGGCTTTTCTACCACTGAAAAAAAAGTAGAGCTCAATTCGGATATGAATTTCAATGTGGAGATGGGGACTAACGAAGTGCAAACGCAAGAGGTGGTAATTACCGGTGAAAAAAAAGGATCTAATGTGGAAAGCACCGACATGGGTAAACAAGTGATTAGTGTTGAGATTTCAAAATCGCTGCCGGCTTTGTTTGGTGAGGTGGATGTATTAAAAACGTTGCAGCTTTTGCCGGGTATTCAAGCTTCGGGCGAAGGTAACTCCGGCTTTTATGTGCGTGGTGGCGGGCCCGATCAAAATCTGGTCTTGCTAGACGATGCAGTAGTCTATAACACGGGCCACCTGTTCGGTTTTTTTTCTGTTTTCAATTCCGATGCCGTGAAAAACACTACCGTGGTAAAAGGGGGGATGCCGGCTAGTTATGGTGGGAGGATATCTTCGGTGGTGGATGTGCAAATGAAAGAGGGCAACATGAAAAAATGGAGTGCGCAGGGAGGAATCGGTATCATTTCATCACGGCTCACCGTAGAAGGTCCTATTGTAAAAGACAAAGCATCACTTATTGTTTCGGCTCGCAGAACATACATTGACTTGCTGCTGCGACCCATTTTGCCCAAAATAGGAGATTGTGAATTTGCCGGTAACGAATACTACTTTTATGATATCAATGCCAAAGTAAACTGGG